>JBCCEO010000518.1:0-6219 GCA_039030255.1 Planctomycetota bacterium
CGAAGCGTTTCATCGTGGCGCGATGCAACCAAATTTTCTGCTGGTGGAAGGGACCAGAGTAATACCAATCGCGAAAGAAAAGTGAGTCTTCAATCAAGCAGACGGCACTCGCTCCATCCAGTCCAGGATGGTCGAGAAAAAGTTGGTGCGGAAATACAAGCAGTAGGTCTTTGCCAGTGTTCAATACACTATCCAAACTGGGCAGGCGGTCCAATGGATCGGTGTTGGTTTCACAAGATCCTTGGTAGATTCTACTAGACTGACAATCTTCGGCAGAAGAAGTTGGTCTCGAAACCAAGCACCGAACGTGTGCCTGGGAGCTGCCCTGCCTGATCATAAAGGGATGGAATTTGAAATCATTGCGTGCCAATAGTTTGTGCCTGCTAATCTTGCTCGCTCTGTCGAATGCATCGCAAGTTTTCGCGCAGCCATTTCGATCGAACCAAGATCAAATCGGACAGTTCGTTGTTGAAGTCTTCGAGGATAGTCGTGGGCGACTTTGGTTTGGCACCATGGCTCTTGGAGTCGCTTGTTACGATGGCAAGCAGCTCAATTACTTCACGGTCAAAGATGGCCTGGCTGGCAATACCGTGGCGAGTGTTGCAGAAGATCATGTGGGCAAGATCTGGTTTGGTACACACACGGGGGCAACAAGTTTTGATGGAGAGAATTTTACGAGTTTTAAGAACGACCAAGGGCTTTCAGGAGCAGGCTGTCAAATCTTGGTGACGTCCCAAGGTCACATTTGGGCAGCAACCAATGATGGAGCATTTCGATTTGATGGCGAGTCCTTCGCGAAATTCGAGCTTCCAAGACCGCCTAAGATTGGCGAGTCCTACAAGTGGGAACGTGGGAAAGTTTGGGCGATTCTAGAAGACCGCAGCGGAAATATTTGGTTTGGGCGAGACGGCTTTGGTGTTTGCAGGTACGACGGGAACGCCTTCATGCACCTTACCAAGGCAGACGGACTTTGCAGCAATAACATCAGCGAGATAGTACAAGACAAGCAGGGAAATATGTGGTTTGGTTGTCTGTCATCCGACTTTCCTGAACCGGTGCAAGAAGGTGGTTTGAGTCGATGGAATGGAAGTTCGATGCAAGGCTTTCGCGACAAGCCTGGATTGTTCCAAAATGACATTTACTCCATCGCCTGTGATCGCAGCGGCAATGTCTGGATCGGCGCTAACGGTCACGGAGTGTACCGATACGATGGGCACGAATTCGTGCTGTTCGCAAAGACCAATCGCAAAGATTTGACAGAAAACTTCGGTGTCCAGTCGATTTTGCAAGCTGCAGACGGTCGGCTTTGGTTTGGTTTTTCTGGCGGGCTCTTTCGTCTGGAGGAAAAGGAGCTCGTCAATATTACCAAGGACGGACCGTGGTGAGGTGGCGCCGAAAAAACAATTGTTTTGCTCATCCAAAAAAGTAGAATGCGCCTTAGGTTGAAACTTAGCGGCGGCGAATCATTCCTGAGCACTCTGGCCCCTCCTGCTCACCAACTCAAAGGCAGATTGTCATGGCATGTCAGAGAAAGCTTGCACTCACAGTTCTCCCGATTGTTTTGATCCTCGCCCTGCATATATCTGCGCAACAAAAAGCAAGTAAGGTGGAACTGCCTCATGTGAACCCGATCTGGACCATTGGATTCAGTGCAGACGAAAAGTTCCTGGTCACTCAGGCACTGCATCATGTTGCGGTATGGGATTGTTCAAGCGGAAGGCAAGTGCTGCGTGAGCCCGCGATTTCGGGTAGCTGCAAGCTTCATTCTAGCGGTGATCGTTTTTTGTTTGTTCAGGTTCGTGAGGAAGGCAAAAAGCTGCAGCTGTTCCGCACTGGAGAAGATCGTCCGCTTGCAGAAGCCAATTTTGCTGATGATCTCTATACGACAACCGTTCGTTTTACAAGCGACGAACGTTTCTTGATTGCTGCAAGCAGAAAGAAAGAAGAACTCGTTCTTATTGATGCGGACACACTGCAAGTATTGCCGCCATCTCAGCAACCAGGGGTAATCGATCGAGAATCCAATGAAATGTCGGACCGATTTGCGTATTTGAAGAAGGTACGAACGCTCGCTGACTCGCCGAAGTTGACGCCGGAAGGAAGCGGTGGATTTCTTTTTAGTGATTCCAGGTTTAGCCCAAACGGTTCCCTTTTGATGACAGAATACTGGGGTGATACCGGCTCCGATATTACAGAAATCAATATCTACCGCTGTGATACTGGTGAGAAGATTGTTGCTACGCAGAGTCTTGAATCGACTGATCGCCATGTTGCTTTTCATCCATCAGAATCATTGCTTGCCTTGGGCGTCGGAAAGCAATCGGCTCGGCTACATTCGAGCAAGGATGGAAGTTTAGAGCGAGAGTTTTCCGCGATGCCAGGCACGATTCAAGACCTCAGTTTTTCTCCTGATGGCAGACACCTTGTCGCAGTAAGCAAGAATGGTGCACTGCAAGGTTGGAATGTTTCCGACGGCCAACTTGTCCTGAAGCAAGACTTGGAATTCACTGTGCGAGAATTCCAGTTGGACAAACGAGGAAGGATATTTGTCGTTGGCGACAAAAGCGTCTGTGTGGATTACTTGAATAATCGGCGGACTTTTCTAACGCAAGATAGCGTAAAAGCCATCAAAGTTTCGAACTCGGGCAAAAGACTGGCCTTTCTTGGGTCCGGCACTTGCGATCTGTTTCGATTTGAAAACCCTGTTGGAGAAATCAACAACCTACAGCAAATTGCAAGGATGGCCAACTATGTTCCTCCTCAGTTGCTGTTTAGTTCCGATGCATCGACTGCAGTTGCCGTTGGTCGAAACCGGTTGGCTATTGCATGTGGCCCAGGTTTGTTTGATGTTGATGCAAATGAATGTATTCGATTGCTTCCATCCAGTTCGCTCGATTGGAGTTTTCCTGGCAGCGAGCCATACAGCCGAAGCATCAAGTCATTACCGCCGCGTTCGTCTGCGGACTTTGACGGATTGTTTCAAAAGTACAGCTATGGGATAGTCCTTCCCATTCCAAGTTTTCCTGGCCTCGAGCTAGAACAACCGCTGCGAACTCAAGCGGCACAAAGGTGGTGGCAAGATCTTTCAAGACCGAAAAAGATTGCACCTGATGTTCTAGATGGTGTGCAGTTGGTTTATCGCCGTTCTAGCGAACGGCATATCAATCGTCCCGCAGTTTGGAATTCAGGATCTTCAACCCGATTTATCGCCATGTTTGATCAAGGAGCGCTTCAGCATCGATTTCAAGTTTCAAACATGGAAGCCACCGCAGCGACTCTGAACCAGGAGGGGAACGAAGTGTTGATTGCGTTCCGGCCAAGGGGTGGAATTAGCGAAAGTAGTCGCAATTTAGTGGCGGCTATTTTTGATGTCGACAGTGGCAAGCTGCTTCAAAAGTACGATGTCACTCGTGCAGGAGATGGTAATTGGGATGTCCGATCGATTCGCTTTTCGCCTAATGATCGTTTTATTGCACTGGAGTATGAATACGAACTTGGCCTATATGACCGCGATGCAGAGCAGCTACACATTCTTGGTCGTAATCAAGACCGTTTGCCCGGGCGCGATTTCGTGGACTTCAGTCCTTGTAGTCAATACGCGGTGTTTCACGGCTATAATAAAACGCTTTGGAATCTGAGGGATCAGAAATTACGTGCAGAGCTCGGCTCATACAACATGGTCTACAAAACGGTGTTCAGTCCCAATGGCCAGTTCATTTGCTTCACAAATGGAAGCAATGGACCAACGTTGATGCGATGTGCTGATGGTGAGGTTATAGAGCAGTTCGATCAAAACACAAAGCTACGGTTCAGCCCTGACGGAAAATACTTTTGGTCGATCGATTACTACGCCAAGAACACTCAGGATTGGAATTTCGACAGCGCAACCAGAATAGCGACCGCGTCGGCTTTTGGTGAACTGCAGCCCAACTCGACGATCGAAACGGCTTTGATTGATGCAGAAGGCGATTTGAGTGTCGTAGTGGCAGGTCTTAAGGATAGGACTTTGCAGCTCTCGGTGATGGATCTCGCTTCGGGCAAAGAACTCGGGAGTGTCCGTATCCCAGACACCAAGTACTACGGAATGCCAAATTCGCATGCGTTCCAACTACTTCCCCAAGATCGTTTACTGGTGACAACCCAAAATGCAGTCTGCGTTTACGGTTTGCGTCCTTTGGAACTCCGGAAGAGGTTCCCTGCGAAGAATCTTCCAAGAGGGCCAGTTTATCTCGCCTCACGTAACGCCGTGCTTGCAGCAACCCCAGGAGGCTCCGCGCGTTTGCTCGACATTGAGTCTGGTGAGCAGCTTTGCGAATATTCAAATGTCCCTGCCGGTCCATCTTATGGCGTCGACCTGCAATACTCGGAAGACGAAAGTCGACTAATCGCGCACTTTCGCAACGGACATTCTGCACGTATCTGGGATGCCAACTCTGGCAAGCTGCTGCAGACGATTCACAGTGATGTTTTGGCTTACGAGAAAAGTAAGCAATGAACACTTATTTGCTATCTGGGTGGGGGTCGCGCTATGAGAAAGGCGGATTTGCCCTCCCCGTTCGCACTACGTCAGACCCTCCCGCAAGCGGGATGGTAAGTTTCAAAAACGCAACTTCGAAAAACGCCTATGCCTTCGATGAATCCTTAGGAACGATGGCTGTTTAGCGCGGTTCGACCTGATAGACACGCACGGGTTCTTGGCGATTGCGAACGTCGATATCGCCAATGTCGGTCAATTCAAATTCATCGTCCAGTCCTCGGGCTGTCGCTTCGTCCACAACGATCTCGCCCGGACGGGCGAACGATTCTAGCCGGGCAGCAACATTGACTGGGTCACCGATCGCCGTGTACTCACGACGTTGAGAGGAACCAATATTGCCCACAACGGCTTGCCCTGTAGCGATTCCGAAACGCAAGCGAATGCGAGGATCTGAGGATCCTTGCGCATGCTTGCGCATTTCGACTGCAGCCCGCACGGCATACTCTGCCGCTTTGGGATCGAGAACCGGTGCACCAAATAGAGCCATGACGGCGTCACCGATGTATTTGTCGACCGTTCCGTTGTGCGAGAACAGGATTTCGGTCATGGCCGTGAAGTGCTCTTGCACGAAGGCTGCTAATTCGGTCGCCGCCAGGCCTTCGCTCATCTTCGTGAAGGAAGCGATGTCGCAAAACATGGTTGTGACTTCTTGCAAGTGAGGTGCAAGCGGATCCTCTTCCTCTTGCGAATTCAATACGCTGTGAATGATCTTATGGTCCAAGTATTGACAAAGATAATCGCGGCGTTTGCGTTCCTTGATAGCGACTTCTTCCAAGCGCGCCCGCTCGACTCCGATTGCAGCTTGGTGAGAAACGGAGATCAGCAACTCTAAATCTCGGGTAGTGAAGGAGCGTGCGGAGCTGGTGATGTCCATGGACATGAAGCCCATGATTCGATCTTTCGTCCACAAGGGGACGCAAATTGTTGAGAAGATCTCCATGGCCGCCAGCGATGCACTGACGGCCGCGTTGTCGTCCCCTTTTTCAATCAAAACACCGGCGCGGTTCTGCAACATTTCTCGACATACGGTGCGACTGAATGTAACAGGTTCGTCGGGAGCTAGACCGTAGGATGCAATAGGCAAGCCGCGATCGTTGTTCTCTGAAAACAAGCACAGGAATCCTCGGTCCGGCTGCAATTCATCGACCAAAATGTGCAAGATCTCGTGGGCCACTGTGGATAGCTCGATGACGTCAATGACGGCTTCGCCCACCGACCGGATCAGCCGGAGTTTACGTTCTTCGAGCGACTCCTTGCGAGCATCCTCCTTCATTTCCGAGCCGAGGCCGTGTATCGCAGAACTCAGCAACGCTTCGCTCTTGGGCGTTACTGGCATCGGTGCAGTGCCTTCGGCGGGCTCAGGTGGCATGGCAGGCAGCGTGCGAAATATCGTACCCCTGCCCTCCATCTCGGCCTTACTGTCGTCCTCGAGTTCGGTTTCGTCTAGACTGAACTCGTGTTGCCCCAAGCGAAATTTTTCGCCAATCGAGATCCGTTGTAGCCGGGAAATTCGGCTGTTTTCAATCCATGTTCCGTTGACGCTGCACGCAAATTGCTAGCAAATTCTTAGCGTACCTGCTATCAAATATTCAATAATTTTCCAACCTCCCCCCCCTCTTAATAAAAGACGAGACCCCCGGCCTTGTATCAACTACCTGAGCTGAGAGTGCTGTATTTCCCAC
>JBCCEO010000519.1:0-6215 GCA_039030255.1 Planctomycetota bacterium
GCCGTGATTTCCGGCTCACCGATGTAGCCGGCAAAGTCATCAAGGACTGGATCGCTTAAACCTTCGACAAAACCATTTCGGCTATAAACATGCACTTAAGATTATCAATCGTTCTAGCTTTGCTAGGAAATCAGAATCTTATCCAATCATTAGCGAACATTTGAGCGTAGTTTATTACGACATTAGGCAAAGGAGGTAACTTTCTTGGAATTGCACTTCAACTTGCAAGCGAAATTTCTATTTGTCGACCAGTAGGATCGCCCCGTCGAAATCTCTCAATCCATTGTCGATCAGCCCCTTGCACTTTTTCTAGTAATTTCAGCACCTCCCGTCGAAGTTGGTAGCCGCCCCCTTTTTCTTGTCCAACTCTTTCTACAAGCGTCCCATAAAGGACGTCGTAAAGTGCTCGTCGCTCATTTCCGAGTTTCTTATTGCATAGAGCCTTGTAGTACCAATAGGCTGGTTTGTCTGGACGAGCGTAAGTTGCGTCTTCAAAACTGTCGTGTGCACCGCGGAAATCACCGATTCTAAAGAGGTGAAGACCGTCTGCAAAATAGGCTCCCCGAAAAACGAAATCTCGTTCACCCGCCCCAGCGGAAGCGGTTGGAATATTTTCGAAGTTTGCAATTGCATCACGTACTTTTGGTAGATAGAGCATATAGGCGGACAAGCTTGCACCTGAAGCATTTGCGTAACGCAACGCTTTCAAGTAGTCCTTTACCGCTTTGGGATAATCGTGAACTTCAACCCATATCGCGGCTCGGGCCAACAGTGGCTCTGGTACTTTAGATTCTCGGGGAAGAGTCTCATTCTTTTTTACAAGCTCCGTTGCCTTAACCCAAGCCTGCTTTAGTTTTCCGCTCCTTTGGATTCGAATTGATAGAGGCAAAGACTCTGGCTCATGCATTTTTGACAGCCGCGAGCCTTCAATATCCTGTGCCACCACCTCTTCCAAACAATCAAAAGCTCGATCGGAAACCCAACCGCTACAGTGTTCGGAGTCGACAACTCGGACTGGGTAAAGCAATTGTTGCTCTATTGATGAAATATTTGGTCCAAACAGAAGACCCCCTGTGTCAACAATTCGCTCAACTACCAGACTTCCGCCTTCTTTTTTGGTTAAGACCTCAACCGGCTTTGTCGCGACAAACAGTTCTGCGTTTGCTGTCAAGGCCGTCCACGCAGAGATCAGCACAACAGATAAACCCGCTCTTGTATTAAACATATACACTGCCTCGATTGTATATTCTATTTCCAATAATTAACGAACTCACTCTTGTTTCCATCGGATCGGAGTCGCGCTTCCAAAATCATTCGATATTTCTTGGTCGACCGTCAAGGCAGCATTCTGGTGCTAGGTTGCACTTAGATAATCATGCTCAACGCGCTATCACTGCAATTAAGAGCGTGCTGTGCGTTCGCGTGCCTGCACACTCCGCTTGACTGCAAGAGTTTTGCATTCGTCATCTCAATTCAGAACGATCAAAAAGCGCTCCCCATTCTCGCAGCCATTTCGCTGAGTCGGGATCAATTTCATCCAGTTGTTCACCCAATTTCATCGTGTCGGAAGCAACGTCATCCGAATATGTGCCCCCTGCTTGATGTTCGTGAATACCCAAAACGAATGCGGCAACTAAGTCGGGGTTACTAAAGAAAACGCGATTAGCCTCAGAATCTGATGAATCCCCAGGATGGCTAGCACTTTCAGATCTAGCTTTTGCGAGGAGACGAATAAATGCTGCGCGCGAACGTATTTCGTCCACATTGATCTGCGGGTTAATAATCGCCCCGTACCAGTTTTCGCCAATTCTTGATCGGCGCATTAGGCGAAAACCGATTCCCTTTGTGTCGGCCAACGAAATTCCAGGGTCAGATATCAACAACTTTTTATAGTGAGTAGGTTCACTCATTCGCCCTGTAGCTCCCTTGACAATAGCATCGTTGTCTTTCATGACAATCTCGGGTACATTACCGTGAAAAAACCGGAACCCCCACAGATTCTCATCTACGGTGTTTGCGTTTATGGGTTGGAGAACCAACGACTGACCCGAAGATCTCTTGATCATCGGATCTAGGAAGATTTGCAACGCCTCCTTCGCCAATTTCCTTACACTTTCATTGCCGTCGTCCAATGACTCGACAATCAGATTCAGCGCTTTGGAACCTAAGTTTCCGTCGGAACTAAGCCCTCTAACCGCAAATAGCCATTCTGCGGGTGAAACCGTGCTTTTTCGAGACAAAACTCCGCTTCTGTCGAGCTCGTGTGTTTTTTTCTTATAGCCCCACAGTGGAAGTAGTTTTGAAGCCAATAACGCCCCATCACTTGAGGTAATCTCGCAAACCTTCTGAAATTCCGTTTCAGAACCGGCCATAATCAGAGAGAAATTCAAGAGTTCTCTTCTGCCGCTAGTCACAGTATCTTGAGGTGGTTTGTAAATCAGAACGGGAATCTTGACGAGCGATCCCGTGCTGGCTGAAAGCGATTCGAATTTCTGCTCAATGAGCAGCGGCTTCGAATCGCTCAGTACGCGAAGTTTGGCTTGAGAAGCTCTATTTGCATCGTTTACGAATAGCAGTTTTTCCCGCTCTGCCCCTGCCATTTGATACCTGACACTCTGTGGTCCCACTTGGGTGGGAGTGTAGTAGAGAATGTTCTTTCTCTGCCGATCATTGTCTTTGCCAATCTGCTTTTCTTCAAACCTCTCGCCTTCACCCTTCGGAACATCAAGACGTTCCCCAATCTCGATTTGTACCGGCTCGTTGATTGAGCATTCAATCACCTTTGCCTGCACCGCCAGGTATTGCAAGACGTTACCATCAGCCGATCTCAGCTCGACAATCTTGTTCTTGCATTCTTCGTTTGGCCGGAATAGGTACCTCTCATCTGTAGACAATTCTCCATCCAGTTTCGTCTTTGACGCGCAACTAATCTGCATTCCTTCGAAACTGTCAATTATCGCTGGATTAAAAACACCTATTACTACTTCTGGTGAATTCTCTGAAACCTTTACTGAAGTTTGATCGACGAATGGAGGGTGAATTGTGGCTGTGAAATTACGATCATTCCCATCCTTGTCGCTGATTGTGAATGACACTTTTCCAAAACGCCCCGGTTCAGGCGTATACTTAAATTTCTTGCCTTTGACACCGGACTCAGGGACAGGGGCTACCGAACCGAAGCTCGGTAACGTCTTCACAGAAAGATCGAGTCCAATTAACGGATTTGTTACATAGCCATCTTCTTCGCTAAGTTGCGTTGATTCGCGGTCATCACTGACGGTTATACGAAATTCACTTTCCCCAACCCAATCGTCAACACCCGTCAATCTATATTCATAATGAACGTAATCAGTTCCATGAAATGTGGCTGGCGGCGTGTAAGTAATCTGGTTCAGGTCGTGCTTGACTCTAGCGGCATTGATTGAGCGAGCACCGATTATCTCGATGCCAACCGGAGCATCTACGGTAAATTCTTTTCCCTCACTCACAGTCTTTGGCTTGCTACTATCGTCGTAAATCGCTTCGCTGGGTTTGATAAATTGCTCTCTGAGGACTTGTCTATCTAACGCTTTGTCGTTTGCGTCAGACCACGACCAGCGAGTTAAGTGTTGTTGATCCGCTATCGCCAAAGCGGCTTCCTTCCAATGCTTCAATCCAGGAAGTGAGAATTCACTATCGCATTCTGGGAACTGGCCACCTTCCTTAAAGTCCTTTTGAAGCTCGTCAATAAAGACTTGAATTTGTTCTATGTCCAAGCCACGTATTGGGTAATCGTCCGTCCAAGGGTCAGGGCCAGGCTTATCGAGCTTCGCAAAGATCTCGGGACACAAGGAGCGGAATTGTCCGCAGGAAACCTCCGAGCTTGTAAGATAGTAGGTCCAGCCTTCCGAATCCTGACTGACCGAAATCCACTCAAAGGCCTGCTCCTTGTCGCTACCTGCGAACGCCAAAGCGACTTGCTTATGCTCTCCGCCAATTTCTTGCGAGAAGCATAATGCGTATTGAGTCATAGCTATCAAGAGGAGAGCTGCTTGAAATTTCACAATCAATCTCCCAAACAGATGATGGGGCGAAATCCGTACTCTGGTCTTGCCTTCATTACCAGATCCCGTCGCCGCAATGGTGCTTGCATGTAGATCAAATCTTCGCCGGACTTACCTCCTCGAATGACCTTTGACTGTGTCTCGTTAACAACCTTGTTGTTGCGTAGAAGTTGGACGCCGGTTTGTGACTCAATCATCCGGTATTCGAATCCTCCGGCGGAGCCATCCAAACTGGCCTCTTGCACCATATTCTGATGATCATTCAGGCACCACTCTCTCAATCCTGCAGCGATATTGAAGATCCCATTTGCGGTTCGATCTTCGGTCAATTCTGAGACAGGTTCAAGCGTTCCGGAAAAGGCTCGGTACTCAGGACCCCACGGAAAATAGTGGTCCTTAGTTGACCGGGCACAGCATTCCCACTCCCACTCGGTGGGTAAGCGACATTTGACTTCCAGGTTGTCGGAAAACAACAAGCAAAATTGCATTGAGTCATTCCACGTGAGGTTTCCTTTCGGTGCATCGTTAGCGTTGAATTTTTGCGTTACGATCGCTGACCACTGCTTCTCAGTTATCTCTCGATCCAATACAAAGAAAGGTGTCGGAAGACAAACTTCCCCGATGTATTGCGCGTTTACCCCAAATTCATACTTGCCAGTCTTCTTCGCTCCTTCCGAACGACGTGAATCCTCAAACCCCAAGTGATAACTTCCGCTGCTAACCCTAATGAATCTATACTCGACAAATTCTGAATCTGCGTCGACATACATCGTTAACTCAGATGGTAGACTATCGCCCTGCTTCTCATAGAGTTCCAGCTGTTCACGCAGTTTCCGGGCAAGTACCGCAACGTCAGCAGGGTAGATTCCTTCGATCAGAGATTCAGCAGCGTCGCGAAGCTTTTTCAGTTGGCTTCCACGAGTGTTTGCAAAAAGCCAATCCCTATTGATACTGTTGATGTCAAGAAAACTCTCTTCAGCCATCAACAACCGAATAAGCTTCTGGCGTGCCTTTTCTGAATTGGGTACAGAATGGAGGTATCGCTCCAAACTAATAATTGCCGCTTGATTCTGCCCTTTACTCGCCCTGAAATCCGAAATTTCAAGGTGGAGTTCCGATGCAGCACTTGGGTCGTAACTTACACGCATCTCTCGACATAGATTTCGGTTTTCTTCATCGACTTCGTCCCAACAAATCTCCTCCAGCAATTCAACCCAGAATACAATTTCTTCAACCAAAATTGACTGTTCAGATTCTGAAACAGAATTGTATTTCTCTTCTGCCTCCTTAATCCGCCCAAGTAGACTTTCCGAAAGTGCCGATTTCCATTGGGCAGACTCAGTTCGACCGGCGTTCTTGATCGCTATCGCACTATTCGCATAAAGACGAAACACTATCCTGGCTTTTTTGTCTCTAACAGATGGCTCTATCTTGGCTCTTGCTTCCCTATAAGATGGTTCGAACGCCTTAACTTCTTCGTAATCCTTGATGTCATTCCAAAGTGAGGCAAACTCCTCCTGCTCAGACGAGCCGCTCTCTGTTTGGCAACTGGCATACGAGCTGGAGAGCACTCCAACCAAGACAGCAAATCGAATGCACTTGGTAATCATCGAAATCTCCCCTCAACAATTGCGTCGAACGGATCCATCTTGCTCGCACGTCTTGCTGGCCAGAGCGAACCAAATGCGCAGCATAGCAGTGCACCCACCAATACAAGCCCGAGATCGACGATCGTGATCTCAATGCTGATCCATGGGCTTAGCAGTATGGAAGACGAATAGCCAAAGACAATTGTCAGTAGGGCCGCTAGTAACGCGATGACTGTTGACCTCAGGAACACCATATAGAAAATGCCACGTCGGGTTACACCCATAACACGCATAATCCCCAGTGTACTTTTCTTTCGTTCTGTTGAATCCAGCAGCACGCTAACGACCGTGATGACACCGAAAAGAAATACAACGCCAGCAACGATAAATACCAGAAGGGTCAACGAGCGATCCTGCTGCTGGATTTCTTTGATTTGAGATTCCTTACCCTTTGCAGAGTACTCCTCAGCCTTCAACTCATCGACAACAAGAGGCACCTCGTCAATGGTATTCGCATAGACTAGCGCGTCGGTGTAAGTAATCGCTTCTGGAATATCTACAAACAGATTGATCAATTTTTCGA
>JBCCEO010000520.1:0-6207 GCA_039030255.1 Planctomycetota bacterium
CCGCAGTGGGATATTCCCGTCAGTCCAGCCACAATTTGAATTGAGCGCCACAGGAATGTTGAACGCCCTTTTGTTTCAGTCTGTTTGATACCAAGATCAAACGTCATCGCAATAAAGATTAAGGAAAACGCGATGAAACGATTCGTGATCCCAGATAATAGAAATGCCAGAATGGTAATCATGCACAGAAGGGCAGTAAATTTGAATCTGGATTCTCGCGATCTGACTACGCGGAGTATCCAAGCTGCGAACCCGGCAACCCAGAGGACGGACAAAACGGGCCCCAGTTGCTCAAGAGTTAGAAAACCCATGAATCCGAGACCCAAAGCAGCGAGAGCAGCCAAAGATAGCGCACAATTCGAGTATGCAAATTTCTTGTCGATGAGTTTCCGCATTGGCACCTAGGCAAGATGAAGGACATAACCGTTCGCCGGGGACGGTCACGGAATAGTTAGAATTCGGTTTCGGTAAACTCGCATTTAACGCCCGTTTATATCCGCAGTAAGAGCACGAAGAAACCATGCGCTTAAAGGCAAATCTCATATCTCACGTCCCAAACCACGGACTTCATAGTCGTCGTTTGCGATAGCTGGGGCGTCGGCGTGGATCATGTTCAGCCGATTGACTTGTGGGAATTGATGCAGAATATTCGGACACATTCATAAACGAACAAATCGAAAATGTCCGACACTCCTCTTCGAGTCCTTGGAGTTCGTGACTGTTAAGAATCCGCTTGGGTGGTTTCGATACTTGTACCCATGAGATAGTACAGTCCCATCGTGTGGTCGTCGATCTTGTACTGCTGCGGGATCGTGTCGACGACAGTCGCGCCAAAACCTTGGAAATAACGAACGAGTTCACCCCGCTTGCCTGCAAATAGAGCGAGGTTTATTCCCTGTGACGCGCAGAAGCGGAGCCCGTGTTGGATAAGGAATTTTGCTGAATTCCGCCCTCGGTAATCATTTCGCACCATCAGCCTCGTGAACTCTGCAACACGTATTCCTTCATTTCTGCGTTCATTTGAGATATTAAACCATCTATCACTTTGCGTTTCAAATTCCATTTGGCCCTTCCGTGCATCAGTGAGACGCAGTGTACCAACATCACTCCCTTCTCCGTGCAAAAGGAAGTTCGTTGAATAGTCGTCCAATCCGTCTGACAATTGTCGACCAATACTTCGTAGTGGAAGCTTAAATTCCTCTATGTAGATCGAGTATCGAAGGGAGAATACGCGTTCACGCAGAGTAGAGTGGGATTCCGGTTGAACGTCAACTATTTCCATCAGTTCTCTGTCGATTACAGGAATGCAATGACCGCGGTTGCCGTGGACGACAATGGGTCTGGTAAAACGCTTTAGGTGACTCCCGTCTAGGCGTAGTTCTCGCAGGCGCTTTGGTAACGCCAAAGCCAGCACTGACTCGCATAGTCTAACGCAAATCTGCTCTGCATTACACGAGTCAGCGCGATTCCAGCATCTCTTCGAAGTCATTAGAGCACGATCTATTCGACGGGCAGACCGCGTGCGGCCCAACTCAAACCTTTTCGATGAAGGAGTGGCTACCCAAATCCAGTATGTCTACCGGCAGCTCTGCACAAGAAACGAAGCGATCTCAGTATGCTTCAGAAACCAGCGGAGTTGTCGATGGACCAAGGCACGCCAGCTCGTTGCCCTAATACAAAGGAATCTACCGAGCACGACCATGATGACCTGGACGGGAGTAATCGTTCACGATCGACGCGAATCGGCACGACGGCTCCAGGGAGCATGCAGACGATTGTAAAGTGGCCATGCGCTACTGTTCAATGCGTTCCCATAATTGCTAGGCATGTTTACACAATCACCGGATGCCAGAATGAAACATCTTCAACGTTATCCACACATCGGAGAACAGCCTCGAGTCGATCTCCAAGCTTGCGAATATTACGACGAAAGGCAAATGGCCGCAGAGTGCGCCGCATCGCGGTGTAATGAAAGTCGGCACTAAGAATGAAGTGGTTATCAAACTTGGGGTGTGAAGTCCACTCAATTGACACTGTAAACCGCCATCCAGCAAACTTGGAAACAAAGTACCAATCAAGATGACCAACGAAAGGGCCGAGCGTAAGATCGCGGCCGCTTTTGGTAAACGCGCGGTGGATTTCCTCGGCGACAGGCATAGTCTTCTGAACCTGCCAGTCGTCTTCATCCGATGCGAACGGATGAGAGTCCCTGGGACCTACCCAGTTGAATGTACCGAGGACCGAGGGCATCTCAATTTCGGTAGCGTCTTGTCTCGATTTCATGTCAGGTTCATAACAACAGGCATCACCCGGCCTGAAAGGTGACGTCAACATTCATAAAACACCACAAATTGGACTTCACCGTAGATCTTATGATTACTTTGTTACTGTAAATACACGCGCTGTGCGGCCTCAATAATCGCGTTCAATTAGCAGCATATGGATTGGAGCATCTCAATCCATTGATCTCAACGAGTGCAAGCCGTCCGTTTCACTGGTAAACAACGGGTTCGGTCGTCAGTCTACATCGTAGACGCGATATTGCGTAAGTTTATCTGTCAGTCCAGTCACCGACTGACCTGTCATTTGTCTGCAGACTGCGATGTAGCGATCACTTCGGCAGTCGCGATGGATAGTCGCCATTCGCGGCCCAAAGTTTTTGGCGAGGAATTTACGACAAATCCGAGCTTCCAGAGTGATCATTGCTTCAAAAGTTGCTCCTTTAGCTGAGCCGATTGCATTCGTTTGCCAGTTGGTGTCGCCCAAGTGAATCATGTTGCCTTTTTTACAAGGCTGATAACGAAAAGCAATACGACAGCACCGATTGTCCCTCCAGCAATTTCATTGAGTATTGCCGAATTGACCAGGTTGAAATTGCCAAAAAGAAATCCAAAAACGAGCGCCCCGAGGATGCCAACAACAATATTGCCAAGAATTCCAAACCCTCGGCCCTTCATTATTTGTCCGGCGAGAAAGCCCGCAATGGCTCCGATGAGCAACGCGACTAAAAGCCCTGTAATGTTCATGTGTAAATCTCCTGTATCGGCGAGCGGTGAGAATTGAGAATCTGATTCGGAAATGGATTGGCTGGACTGCGGTCGCCCCGCAATCACGTGTAAGAGGGGAATAACTGTTTCGGCGAGGCGTGTTTGTGCCCTTATTTTGAAAAGCGGTTTGGTACCACTAGAGGCAGCGTCGGATGCAATATTCTATCGCAAGTCCATGCGTCTTTACAAGCGTCTGCGCGAGTCCGGCGTCGATTCGAGCAAGGTAATGGATCGGGTAAGACGGCGGCCGCCCCAAATCAAGCGACTTCGATGAACGCAAGCGTTTATGATTGCAGTTTGTGCAACCGGAAGCGTCGCATAAAACGGGAAACGCTAGCGGATTGAGTCACCACCAGCGAATTTGCCGGTCCACCAACACTCTAGTTCCACAATAAGCCCATCTATGCATAGCGCAACCGGGAAAAGCTCATCGGGACCGTTGCGGATCTGATTTTCTGGGACGACCGCAAGCCTGGCAGCGATGCATGCGAGAATCACGTGCCGATGTGTTGATCACCGAATTCGGTATCGTAGTAGGCACGCCCTCCGGGCATTTGTTCCAATTTAACTGTTGGATTGAAACGAATGAAAAAGACATCTTGCGGAATGCCTGCGAAGCCGTGCGAGATAGCGTATTGCATTGCCGGCAAAAAGCCAAAGCGAGTGTAGTAGTCGGGGTGACCAAGGACGACGCAAAATGGGCATTGTTCTTCAAATAGACGATCGACTCCGGTGTTTATAAGCAATGATCCGACGCCCATTCTCTGGTGCAGTGGCGCTACGGACATCGGGGCCAATCCGACGCCGCCTATTCCTTTTTCCGAAGTACGAATAGTGACGGGGGTGAACAAAATGTGGCCGACGATTTCTGCGCCCGAGCAAGCAACTAGCGAAAGCTGGTGAACTGACCTACTACGCAGACCGTCAATTAGTTCAGCCTCACTGTTGTGTCCAAACTCGGAATTGCCAAACGCGCCAACCGTAAGAGTTCGGATGCCTACGTGATCGGCAGGAGCTTCATTGCGAATTGTTATCAAGGCGGATTATTGAGTTTGCAGATAAAGAGTCCATGTAAGTCCTTGGTTTGTAGCGGAGTTGACTTTTTACGCGGACTAGGCGCGTGGTCGTGCTGTAATACGCCACAATTTCACTCCGCAAACCATGGATCGAAGCAGGTTGATTCTCGCAATTGGTCTGTGCAAATACAACTAGATCTGGAGCTTTAAAGACTAAAAACGCTTGAAGCCGAGTACTAAAATGGCTGGGACGACTCGGCGTTATCTGAGGGCGGCTAAGATAAGATGAGAAAATCGATCTTGTTGTCTTGGAAAGCCTATCGAACATCTTCGAGCGCGGCCCACGTGGGCGGCGAAGATTCGAGATTAAATCGGAATGGCAGCTAAAAGAGACCCAGAGACCGTTGCAGTTTGCGAAGACCGAATCAGAGTTGCTCGAGTCCGATCATGCCGCCCGGCGTACTAAGGCCAAAAGGAACTGAGCCAGCTAATAAGCTCAAGCACTGCTGGGCGCCGATCGAAACATGCCCTCTGACACTGCGGATCGGCTGACTGATGCAAGCTGATGACGTTTAGCCAGACATCGAGATAACGAATGCAGTTCCCAGAGGTCGCCTCAAAAAACTGAACTCACTGGCATCACTCAACACCGGAGCCCCTTGAGCGCACAAACTGAACAGACACCCCTGGCAGAGACCATCGAACGATCTGGCCGCCACGAAGCGAAGCACATCTGCAGAATGCCTTCGCCCGTCGCACACACCTTCCTAAGGAATATGGCTTGAAACAAGCCAAGCAACGGAATCTACTGAATAAACTTGCATGAATTACTGAGAGGAGGCATTTGGCTACGCGCCAAATGAGCATTCAAAAATCGAATAGGCTTCTTGTCCAACTTCGGTCCAAGCGCTCAGGTCAATCCGCAACGAAGAAGGCGAAGCAATTAAGCGGTGACTAAAGCAAGTCAGAAACTCACTGCCCAAACCACGGATTTCATAGTAGTAGTCCGCGATCACCAAGTAAGGATGACGGATCCATTTTAAAACCGCGTTTAAGCCGGACTTCGCGTACATCTAATTGGACTATCGCGATTGGCTCAGCTTCCAGCCTGCCATTCGAGAAACTCTTGCAAATTCTTGAATTGAGTTTCAGACTGGCTTTGGTATCGCCACAGTTGAGGCTCACCGTTTTGGCGTTCAGGCCATACCAAATAGGTATAATCACCGTCATCATGACTGGATACTGAGTATACAGTAAGTCGATTTGGAGGAATGATTGCTGGAGCAGAGTTTTCCCATTCCTCTTTTTGAATCCTGAAATTTCGTTTGAACTGTCGGTTTCGGCAAACCGTTTCCATCTGTTCTGCTGACAGCCATATTTCACCAAACCGTCTCCATCGGCCACAGAATGCAAAGCGTTCTTTCAGCATCGGCGAAATGAGTCGGCGTGTCCCTTGTTCTAAAGTCGGCAAATTCTTAATACGGACAGGTTCATCCAGCGATTGTGTGTATTTCTCAGGCTCGAGGCCCATTTCCGCGAGATCCGCGTTCAACAGTTTGGCATCGCGTTCAAAATTGTCGCGAATTTTCGCAAGAAGATTGTGGGTTTTGCTTTTGGCCATTTTAAGTTGGTAGCCAGATAAAGAATCGAAGTGAATCCGTCGTTTGGGGCGGAGTCGATTTGTAAGCTGCCTAGGCGAGCGGTCGCGCTGTACCAGGCCATAAAGAAACCACCCGTCCATCAATATAACAATTTTGATTCTCGCAATTGATCTGGGCAAATACAACTCGATGTGCTGCTATTACGAGACGAAAAGACAAAAAGCCGAGTTTTTGAAGGCTGAGACTACTCGGCGGTATCTGACTGCGGTTACGAAAAGCCGCAAAGTCGATCTTGTTTTTATAGAAGCTTAGGGCCCTTACTTCAATCAGCATGGGTTGATATTCTCGAACGTCCTCTGGCGTCGCCTCAGCAGCCTGCTT
Source organism: Planctomycetota bacterium (assembly GCA_039030255.1). Classification (GTDB taxonomy): domain Bacteria; phylum Planctomycetota; class Planctomycetia; order Pirellulales; family Pirellulaceae; genus Aureliella. The sequence goes on from JBCCEO010000520.1 coordinate 6,046, forward strand.
GCCCTTGGCCTGCAGGAACTCTTCGAAGCGAGAGAGTTGATAAGTGTACGTATCGATCGTCCTCGGCGCCATGTTGCGGATCTTCAAGTGAGAGTGGCCTAGCGTAAAAACCATGTTAGGCTTCCCCGTCTGCCGCGAGACATGATTGCAGATAGAAAACGC
>JBCCEO010000521.1:0-6202 GCA_039030255.1 Planctomycetota bacterium
ACTACTGGATGCCGAGTCAATTCAGCTTTCGTTTCGACCTCTCCGGAATCCAGCAAGATCAGTTAGTATCGCGCCCAAGTTACGCTACCGTTTTGTATCGGGGTCCGGATTGATTGGCAAAAACGACTTGCGTACCCATTCTGCCGTGGAGAGCCAGCGCTGCTTCTGAGTTTCGTTCAGCAGCGCTGCAACGTCGTCTTCCAGCAAATCAAACTCAGCGTGAATCTCAGGAGATGAGGCTTGACGGACTTCTTCAATACGCCCGTGCCGATTCGTGATCACGGCTAGAACCGCTTTAGACTGGTCTTCTGTTAGCCCCAGTCGACTTGTAAGCGTATCGGTGATTTCAGCCGGAAGAACATCTGGATTCGCTCGATAGTGCTGCATCCGAGTCAATATGTATCGCGAAGCTCCAACGGCTCCGACTCCGATTCCACCAGCGAAAACGATCAGCAATACAATAGCTTGCACCCCAACTGGTAAGGCCCTTCGCCACTTACTGGGCCTGCGAGTCGAAGACGAATGTACAGAACTCATAGAAGAACCTAAATGAGCCAAAAACTAATCCACGGTTCCATCATCGTGGACAAACTTGGGAAGAGCACTAACATGATTGATGCCGCTAGAGCCAACAGCCCCCCGCCAAGTATGAGTGGTGTTTTATCGAGGGCCAGACCCACGGAGTCAAAGTTGGACAAAGTAGTCAGAACTCGGTCGGCAACATCCACTGGCACTTCTTCGATCTGTTCTGAAAGATCGATACGTTGTCGGAGCCATTCTTCAGGACTATTCGATTTCATTGAGCTTCCTCCAGGAGCTTCTTGAGGCGTTTGCGGGCACGGTGAGCTTGAACCTTGACCAATGCCTGAGTCCAGCCCGACAATTTGGCTGCTTCCGCAACGGAGAGGCCGTCCCAGTATAGAAGCGTTAAAACAAGACGATCTCGAGGTGCAAGCTGCGCCAGCATTACATGCAGATGCTCGTACGCTTCGTTAGCATCGAATGGCGCCTCTGTTACCAAGGGCAATGTGGCGGCCTCTTCACGAAGTTTCTCCAGCCGATGCTTATCGCGGGCTTCTGCCTGCCAATGTCGATAGCCCACGCGGACCGCAAGTTTCCTAAGCCAGTGCTCAAATGGGCTCTTTGCTTTGTAGCTGCCAAGGCTCATGAACGCCTCGACGAATACGTCGTGTACTAGGCTATCAATGACGTTTCGATCGCGACTGAAGCGGCGCATCTGTGCACCGATGGTTGCTTGATAGCTTTCCACAATTTGCCGGAAGGCACCTTCATCGCCACCCCGCGCGGCTTTGATTAGCGCCAAATCTACATCTTCGAAAACCTGTCTCGCCTCACCAGCCTGAACCGCAAACATCGCGAAACTATCGAGCCACAAACGAAACGTTGGATAGAGCTCCGCGACTAGGCTTTGTCTCAAAAGTCTGTTTTGAGTAGCAGAACTCGTCAAGAGTTTCGGTTTTTGCAATGCAACGAAAGTCTTGACGACTTCCGCTACTAGTTTTGAGACAAAGCCTAGTCTTGAATTTGGATCTATCAGATAGAGTTGCATTCTTCTGGTTGCCTAATCTTCGTGGAACCAAATGTTAGGAACCAGCATCAACAAGTACCTGTGGTCTCATTGGCCGACTGGCTGCGTTCTTTCGTCCGATAACTTCTCCAGGCTTACCTTGCATCGAAGCTTGCATATTTTCGCGTTCTTCTGCATCGATAAAGCCATCTTTGTTTTTGTCGCCGTTGGCCATCATGATGGATTGTACAAATTTTGGCATAGGAGACTCAGCCAGTTCCTCTGGACTGATTTTGTTGTCGTTGTTCACATCAAAGGTCATTAGCAGTTGAGCAGGTCCGACACTGTTTCCACTTCTCCCTTGAAACATTCGTCCACTGCTATGAATGATAGAAGAAAAAGCGTCGGTAACACTTTGCGTAGCAGTTTGCGATCCAACTTCCGCTAGGTCAGCCTGCCCGTTTTCGGCGATGCAGTACAAATACTGATCCGAGCGGACAAACAACTCGCCGTTGGCCGCCGCAATTGAGGATTTGAATGGAGTCTTGTCGCCAGCAAATTGGTTTATGGATAGTTCCTCAAACTCAGGCTCCATCCGAAACGCGATCGTACCGGCCTGCTGTGTCATAGAAAGCCAAACATTGTTGGCCTTCGTCAGAGATGCATAGGTGATATTCCGATTTCCCTTGCCCATTCTCTCACGCCAAAGCGTTCTGCCCGTTGCGGCATCTGCACAAGTCAGAATTCCGTTCGTGCCGACCCAGTACAGCTTGCCTTGGTCCAATACGGGTGAAGGTACGCCTGGTCCAGCGTTTCGAGACCACAGCACATGAGAGTCCGTTACGTTGCCGGCACCACCTAGGCGGATCGCAATGACTTTGGTGCGGGCTGCAAAATAAACGACTCCTTCGCCAATCACAGGCGTCGTACAAATGTACTTTCCAAGTGACTCCGCCACCCACCATTTTAATTTGCCCGTTTCTGGATCGATTCCCCAGATTTCATCTGACAGCGGAATAATAATTTCGTCGCTTCCGTCGGCGGCCCGACCTACTACGGGCGTCGAATAGCTTCCTTCGTACAACTGAGCCTCCACCCTCCAAACTTCTTCTCCATTCGTTCGATCAAAGGCGATCAATGCTTGAGTTTCGTCACAAGCATTCACCAACAGTAGATTCCTGTATATGGAAGGACTTGCACCGGTTCCCCATTCCGTTGGCCCTGACTCGCTTCCCACGAACTTCTGCCACAAAGGTTTCCCTTCGAGGTCAAATGCGTACACACCAGACTTGCCCCAAAAGGCAAAAACTCGCTCGCCATCAGATACCGGAGTGCAACTTGCATAGCCGTGATCGGTAATGAACCCCTTGAAATTGTCCTCCGGAAATCGCGTCGGCGGACTGCGTTCCCATACAACTTTTCCGGTTTGCTTGTCGAGACAAAGGAGATGTCGCCTGAGATCTTTCATATTTCCCGGGCTGTTGAGATTCTGACCGAATCCAGAATAAGCGGTCACAAAAACTCGATCATCAACGACGACGGGGCTGCTGACTCCCTTCCCTGGTAATGCAACTACCCACTTGAGGTTCTGCTTATCTCCCCACTGCGTTGGAACATCTCCGCCATAAATACCGGCTGCATCTTTGCCTCGGAACTGTCGCCAATCCTCAGCGAGACAAGCGACTGGAAGCATTAGCAACCCCAAAAATGACGCACGAAAAAGAGCTAGATGAAAATTGAAACTATGAAACTTGTGCATAACTTTTCCTTTTGAAACGGACTCAAGTTAGTAGTGCATGCTCGTTTCATATTGGTTACAGTCGCCCAGATTTTTTTCACTGGATTTTTTGCTTTTCTTACGAGTTCCATTTGTCTTTCGCATTTTTCGTCTGTTCTTTCAGGAAAAGCGCTAATCAAATTTCGCGAAGCAAGCCTTTAGGTCAACAGGCAGAAAGGCAGTTCTCGTTCACGACCGAATAAATGTAGATCGCGAAATATCGGCATCACCTCGCCGGTAGGAGATACGACCGGGTTTGTGTACTCGCAACAGAAACCATGTCTTTCCAACTGAGCCCCTTGTGGAGGATGACCACTCAAATTGAGATTGGAGAGAATGCAACGGGGCCTACCGGATCCGCCGAACAGAACAATCCGCAACATCGAACGCGGCCGAAGACCATCTCGCCGGCCAGGATAGGGTGAAAAAAGCATCTTGGAAAAAGTTTCAGCAAGATCTTGCCGCCTTCTGCTGGCTGATCTCCAAGTCCACCGCACACTTGCCAGTGAAACAAGAAGTTAGGGTTCATCCTGTTGGTTCGCGGGCCTGTCTTGACTGAAAACGGCACTGCGGATTCAGTGCTTTACTTTAATGATCACGACGGTTTCCCGAGAGAACTGCGATCTCGCAAGCCCATGCAGATTGAAATCTATACGCGCTACTACTTATTTGTAGACAACTCCATTAAGAGCTGATTCAGTTCAGCTTGGATGGTTTCATTTCGCGCGACAACGGGATAAGTCTTACGCTTTCCTTCAGAAATATAGAGTCCTGTCTCGCCATCGGCTCTTGCTTTCTCAACACCATCGACGAGACGCTTAGCTTGGACCTCCGCCGACTTGAATATGAATGGTACAAGCAATTTTAGGAACCAGGGCATTCCGTCACCTGAGTTCGTCATCGTGGTTTTGGTGGGTCCAGGATCTACACACAAGAACGACACTCCTGAGTCTCGCTGTGCTTCACTCATGTAAAGTGTCATTGCCGTCAGCGCTAGTTTGGTCTTCGCGTAAGCCCCCATCAGACCGCCTATTTCCGATGGGTTAGCCAGCGATCCAACGTCAAGCCCTTTGAGCGAATTTACTGCCGATGAACCAAAAGTTACGACCACAGGGCGCTCGCCGCTCTTGGCGCTCGCATCAAGCCCCCCACTCAGATGTTTAGCAAACAGGAACGGAGCTACCGTGTTGATGGCGAAATGGCCTTCTATACCCTGAGCACTCTCGATGCGACTGCTGGTCAATAGTCCGGCTACGTTGAAGATCGCGGCGACCCTGGGATGGGTCTGCTCAATTTCCTTACAGACTTCGATGATTTGACTCTGATCCAGTAAGTCGGCGGTAAAGGTGGTGATGGAGATACCGGGACAAGCTTCCCTGAGCTCATTTGCTTGTGCCTCCATTTTGCTGGCTGAGCGGTTCACAAGTGCGAGATCGTACCCGCGTTCACCGAGAAGCTTTGCAATTGCATTTCCGATGCCGCCGGTTGATCCAGACAGCACTGCAGTCTTGCCTGATTGGTTACTTTTCATTCTGACTCCACAATCTAAACTTTCACAGTTGACCACACGGTCAACTCAGTTTATCTTTGTTGACCGACTGGTCAAGTCGGGGTGATTTGCCCTGGTTTTGCCAGTCCTGAGAATGGAAAATGCTATCCTGGATTTAGCTTGTGAACAGATTAACGAGAGAGATTTTCGTTGAGCGAACTCAAGACCTCTTATTGAGCGGTAGCGGCCGAGATGTGAGCCTCTCGGAAGTGCTTTCGGCTTGCGATGCCAACAAAGGGTCGCTCTACCATTTCTTTCCAAGTGGCAAAGAAGAGCTGGTATTAGCAGCTATGAATAGGCAAGCTGAATGCGCCCTCGCATCCAATCGCTCTTTTATTGCCAACTCAAAATCGACCAGCGATGCCGTATCGCAACTTGTGAAATCACTGACCGCTATGCTCGAGCGGGAAGACTGCCCCAGATTTATGCCTTTCGCTGCGACGGGTGCGATTTACGAGGGGATGGAACAACAAATAGGACAGGTCTGCGCGCAGACACTCGAATCGCTCCAGCAACTTTATTCACAAAGCCTACGCAACGAAGGCGTAGCAACTAGGCTCGCCAAATCGTTGGGCGTGATGATTGTCTCATCCATTGAAGGCGCTCTACTTCAATCTCGCACGCGTGGTACAGTATTACCGTTGAAGAGTGCAGGTATCCACCTACGCGAGCTAATCGACTCACATACAGAATCATCATGACGACATAGTTCAAGAGCAAACACGTTGATCGCAACAATCGGCCGGGACTACAGATCCCCCAACGGACTCTTCAACTACTTTAACATAACGCTGGTTCAAATATTCTCTCCTTGCCGCAGGCTTGCGCCGCTTTGCATTCACCGCAGAAGCAACCGCGTTGAGCCCTCCAATCGCGGTCTTTGGGTGGTGGAGTCGAGCAGGAGACCTGGCTTCCCAGTCCCGAATAGAACGGGTCCAATTGGGAATTACCTAACGGCCAATTTCGAGACACAAGAGTGACATCACGATCAACCTCCAGTGCTCCAATCAGTTCAGCATTAAAGACCTTTGGGGAAGTACAGTCTGACGAATGCGTGCAATAGTTTTCCCACGCCCGGCCCAAACATGCCCAACAGCATCTCCGCAATCCAAGTGGCGGCAATAAATTTCGGGCTCAACAAGCAAACTCCGTCGGTTCAACGGAATTGCAGGGATGGTGGGATTGCTTTCCCGCTAAAGTGACACGCATGGCGAGGAGAATATTGTAGTTTTTATTCGTGACTGGAATTTCCGGCGTGGCGCGAGAATTAACCGAGATACTTGGAGACATCAATCGCGGGCAACAGGTCCAAGAAGAGCTGTTTGACCAAGTATACAATGAATTGAAA
>JBCCEO010000522.1:0-6198 GCA_039030255.1 Planctomycetota bacterium
CAAGCGTGTCGGAATGTTAGTTTGGATTTTGACAGATTCGTGCAATTTGCGTGAGCGTTTGACTGCTAGTTGGAGGAATGAAGCTGGGGCCGCCTGTGGCTCGCCGAACGAAAGGGCCGGAAATGAATTCCAAACGCCCGCGGCTTGCCGTTACAAGCAGTGATAAGGAGGTCCTAATTGCGGGGCGGGCCTTCATGAAACCATCTTGAGGACTAGCCGTTGGTGCCGGCATATTCATTACAACTGCTTTTCTTTTGCAAAGTTGGGATTTGCGGGACTCGAAAGACGATAGGAGTCTGGAAACGCTTTGCCAGCATTAGTTTTTGGCGGTTAGCTGCGATTGCTCCATCAATCCAGCAGGCTAGAAGAATGTGAACGGAACCATCCCTGACTTTAATTTCGGGGAGAGTCACAGGTTTTGTTTACTGGCTCCAAACTTCGAGTTCAACGCTTCAACATGCTTTGCTCCAAGCGTTTCCGTGGCAAGTTGTTCAACTCCCAAACCCAGAGTCCGTCGAAATATGTCTGAAAATAACGAATTCCAAGATGAGAAGGAGGCAGTCAAGGAGGAACTGCGAGCAAGTCGAAAGAAGAAGAGTCCTGGTGATTCAACTCCCCAATCACCCCTAGAAACTTATCTACGCGAAATCAATGAGACCGCGTTGCTATCCGCTCAAGAAGAGCAGGATCTCGCAAGAAGAATTGGGCAAGGTGACCCGATGGCACGCGACCACATGGTTCGGGCAAACCTGCGGCTGGTGGTCAATATTGCACGAGGTTACGTCGGCAAGGGACTCGGCCTACAAGATCTGATCGAAGAAGGTAATCTCGGTCTGCTTCGTGCCGTAGAGGGATTTGATCCAGATGTCGGTACACGATTCAGTACCTATGCAAGTTACTGGATCAAGCAATCGATTAAGCGAGCTCTGATAAATTCGGCGAAAACGATCCGTATCCCGGCCTACATGGTTGAACTTCTCAGCAAATGGCGCCGTGCCTCTGCTAGACTCTCCGAAGAGCTTGGCCGCTCTCCGACGCAGGAAGAAGTCGGTCGTATCCTTGGATTGCCGAGGAAAAAACTGCCTATCATCAAAAAGGCAATTCAGATCTACAATAGCACGCCCCAGAGTGATCAGACTGACGCGGGGTGGTCGCTGGGCGAAATGGTGATGGACGAACGTCTCAAAGCTCCAGATGAAGAGTTGCTTGACCACGACGTCCTTAGCACCGTTCTCGAGCTTCTCGAGAACCTGGATACCCGCGAAGCAACCGTATTGAAAATGCGTTTCGGACTTGGCGATTCCCAGACTCACACCTTGAAGGAAATCGGGAGTGAGCTCGGGCTAACGCGCGAACGCGTTCGCCAAATTGAAACGGAAGCTCTGGCCAAGCTTGCGGACGGACTGCGTGATCCCAAGGAGCGGGCGGGTTTGGTATAGCCACGCCAAACCTTCGCATTGATGGTCCGGCACTGCGATTCCTGGGAGTAAATCCAGGCCGGAACGCCAATCTAGTTTTAGGTTCGACAAGAATGCCCGATGCGGTTTACTGCTGCATCGGGCCTTTCTTTTCAGGACGACAAAAGAGGACCTCTCCAAATTCTCACACGCAGGCTCTATAGATCTAGAGAATCAAGTTCGTCTAGTAGGCCGTCAAGATCATCATTGGCGGGCTTCTGCAGGGTTGCTTTCTCAGAAAGCCGCTGCTCCACCAGACTCTCTTCTTTTCCTACGGCATCACGCCCGGCCAAGATGAGTTGTTCATCTCGTTCGCGAGCTGCAACTTCCGCTGAGTCTTCTTCTTGCTCCGGTGCGCCGAACAGCTTCGAGAGGTCGATTTTAAGCCCGCCTGAATCTACAGGAGCACCAGCAATAGCGGGAGTCTTGTGCTGAGGGAAAATGATGGCGTTCTGGGGGCATACGCGGCTACATGCGGGACAGCCCTTGCGGCAATTGTCAGCTTGTTCCACCAGAATCGTGTCGACAGAATCAACGCCATAAACACCAAACAGGCAGAAGTCGATGCATTCCATGCAGTTGGTGCAGCGACTAAAGTCAATAACCGGATACCATCTACGGCTCGGATGCTCGTCTACCGATGCTAAACTCTGTGTTCCGAACAGCATTGCGAGAGAATCATCCGAAGCGGGGGCGGAGCTTTCGGCACCTACGAAAGTATCATTGGTCGGTTGCTCATAACGCTCCAGCATTTCGAGCGTTAGCGGTGTTCTCGCTTGGGAACCTTCGGATAAGATTCGGTCGATCTCCTCGACAAAATCTTCGGACCGCTGACTGGAACGAAAGTCCAAGCTATAAATCGTGCGCTCCGGTCGCGGTTGAGAAAGGATAACTCTTTCTATCTTTTCCTCTTCCTCCTCCGATTCTTCTTCATCTTCGTCGGAGTCTACCTTCAATTCGACTTCTCCGACTTGACCTCGAACTCCATTTCGATCTAGGACCCAATGAGCCGCCCTATCGTAAAGCCAGCTCAGGAAAACGATGTCTGCGTCGATGCCTTGGAGCAATCTAAAAGAGTCGCCTTTGGGAGCGAGGTCATAAAGGTGAGGTATCTTGATCACCTTCACGCCATCCAGCGCGGCGGCTCGATCTGCGACCGCTTTTTCCAAATCGCGTTTTTCTGGATTGCGACTCTGGCCAGCCGAAACGACAACGACCAACTGTGCGAGCTCAGTCATCGACTCAGGCATTGGCTTGGCCCTTTATAGTGGCTTGGGCAACGTTCCATGCCCTACGCAGATGCTTCACGTATGCTTCCGGAGAAAGTAAGTCACTGTCGTCGCAGCGAAGCTCAAACATCCAACCCTCCCCGTACTTATCCAAGTTAATAGCAGTTGGATCATCTAGGAGCGAATCATTGATAGCAGCAACCGAGCCCTTAGTGGGACAGTACAAGCTGCTTTCTGCCTTCTTGCTTTCAATCGCACCGATTTCTTTCTTTTCAACCACCTGCATTCCGGGTTCTATGTCCATATCGAGGAAGTACACGTCTTGTAGCAAACGCACAGCATAGGCGGACAAGCCAAATCGAAATCCATCTGCGATGGAGCTTGCCCACATGTGATTCTTCGCGTACATCCTGTCCGTTGGAAAATGAGCCTCGTACTCACCCATCATGAAAACGAGCTGGCTCACGTGTACCGCACTCCTTGATGCTCGGGCTCGAAGAACGATGGCAATAATCCGTCTACTCGTAGCAGTCCCGCCGAGGTCAATTCGATACGATCTTCATTGCGATCCAAGTACCCTTCCTCTTGGTAACCATTCCAAACATCTGAATACTCCTCCCAAATGTCCTTGCCAAACTTATCGCGAAAATACTCGAGTTCAAGGTAGCCGCGTTTGAGCAACAAGATCAGTTCGCGAATCATCGCTTGGCGAGTCGTAGGAGTATAGGCCCTACTCAATGGAAGTTTGCCACTTTCGATCGACTCTAAGTACTTGTTCCATTGAGCCAAGTTTTGATAGTGTACGCCTGAAATATGCCCGAAGGAAGCAATGCCGGTCGCCAGGAGATCTGATCCCTTCCACAGATTGTCACGATAACTAAAGCTGACTTTTGATGGGTCTTTGATCATCGTATAAGCTGAACTCTGCGAGTATCCAGCGTCGGCCAATGTGTCGAAGGCGTACTGTACCCAAGCTCGCTTTGTTTGCCAGTCCGCGACCGGCGATTCATGGGCTTCGTTCAAAATTCCCTTGGAGTAGACAGTGTTGAATGGCAGTTCCATCTGGTAAATAGTCACGCTCTCAGGAGATAGTTCGAGCGTCTTCTCGACATTGAATTTCCAGTTATCCCAAGTCTCACCCACCATGCCTGATATCAAGTCGATGTTCACATTGGGAAAATTGGCGGCGACGATCCAATCCCAGGCTCGATACACTTCTTGCGATAGGTGAGCTCGCCCGTTTTCGGACAGCAATTTGTCATTGAAGTTTTCAACGCCAAGACTGAGTCGAGTGACTCCCAACTCTTTGAGCTTTTTGACTTTCTTTTCGTTTAGCGTACCCGGCTCACACTCAAAAGTAACTTCTTCGGCCTTGTCCCAACTGATCACTTCCCTCAGCCGCCGTTCCAGTTTGTCGAGATCGTTGGGAGCCAGATAGCTGGGAGTTCCTCCTCCGAAGTATACGAAGCGGAAGTTGCGATCGCCCATTGCCTCCTGCTGGGTCACCAATTCAAGCTCTTTGCAGAGTGCTTGAACGTAAGTATCGATCTCACGCTTGTTCTTGTCCGTGTAAACCTTGAAGTAGCAAAACTTGCAACGCTTGCGGCAGAAAGGGATATGCAGATAGAGGCCCAGCGGCACGTCCCGCGGGGGCTTCAGCATCGCTCCCTCAACCTCACTCAGACTATCCTGCTTCCACTGAGAAAATGGGGGGTAGTTGGAAATAAAGTAACTTCCAACGTCGGTCTTGGTGGCCTCGGTTGACATCTTTTCCCGTTTTCTCGCTACTTCTTCTCACCAAAGCAAAAGATCGTTCCTCGATCGTTGCCCAGCACTAGTTTACCATCAGCGACTGCTGGAGAGCCAAGAAATGAGCCTTTCACTTGAAACTGCCACAATTCTTCGCCCGTTTTTAAGTCATATCGATATATATTGCCATCGGTTCCCGCAGCAATTGCACTTTGGCCCGCAATTATGGGTGAAGCAGAAATTGCCCGTCGAATCACATTGTCCCACTTCACTTCTCCCGTCTCCATGTCGAGAGCAAAAATACGCTTACTCCCGCAGCTAGCAATTGCGATGCCGTCGTGAATAGCAATCGAATTGCGAAACTCGGAAGCGAGCTTTCGATCACGAAAAGTCCATTTGTTCACCAAGCCTTGACCGTCTTCGGCGAGCTCAAAGCGGTAGATCTCTCCTCCGTGAGAAGGGATCAGTACGCTGTTCTCGGTGGCACAAGGAGTGCTCTGGGTTGCACCAATGTTCAATGGTTCTCCGATGCGTTTCCCTGTTTTTAAATCGACCAAGTGCAACTGTTCGTCGCAGCCGCCGAGAAAAGTCAGATTGGATGCAAGCGACGCACCGCAAAGAATCGGCTCATCCGTGGTGTACTTCCAAACCTCTTTTCCTGATTTCAGATCCAAGCGATATAAGGATCCGCTCTGCGACGTAAAAACGACCGATTCCTCGTAGAACACCGGGCTGCCAGCGACTTCGCCCTGCGAGTCGTATTTCCATTTTTCCTCACCGCTCTCCACCTCAATCGCGCGAAGAACACCACCTTCGTCCGCGCAATACAGCATCCCGTCTTTGTAGCTTGGCGTGGAAACAAACCCTAACTCGTAGGTCTTACGCCATATTTCTTCGCCCGTTGCCAAATCAAGTACCACGAGTCGACCGTCGTAGTCATTGGCAAACACTTTTCCGTCCGCGATGGTTGGGCCCGCCTCAAAACCCAAACCTTCGATTTCGAAATCCCAGAGCAATTCAAGCTCTTTCGGCAGTTCCTCGCTCGTAGCGCCGGTTCCCTTTTCGTTGGCTCGACCCATCGTCCAGTCTTCGGCTGGTAGGGAAGCAGGGACCGAAATCAAGCTGAAGATGAGTGTAAGCTTAATCGCGGCGGCAAGTTTGGATCGAGTATGATTCTCCAAAGTCATGAATACGCTCCGCAATTTTTGGGAAGGAAGGTGAGAATTTTGTGACGCGGTTTACTAAAAGGCTAAAAGGCAGCGGTGGAGCAAGTTTGGGGCTGGGCGGCAATGAGCATGACCCTAAGTGTCATTTTATGTTGGCAGCAAGGCTTCCCCCGGCCGATGAGGCTCGCTAATAAAGTTGGAAGCGATTTCTACCCAAGTACCGATGGGAATGTGAATTTACTCTCTAGCAGAGCGTCGCAATTAATGCGAACGGAGACTGCCCAGCCGCATTTCGGCGAATTGGAAATCACGCGGAGCAGGTTTGTCTCCCACGCACTTCGGTCTGGCTTCCTTGCAAAAGCTTCACGATGGGACTCCTTAATTCTAGTCGAAGTCACCAGAGGGGCGTAAGTCAAAAAGCGCGGGGCTTGAGAGTCAGGATGCCGAGGCATGGGTTAATCATTACGTATTTCCCAGTTCCTAAGACGGACTTTTGGGATTTCGATCCGTGAATTTGCCACTTCTACTCCAGCCGCAATGCAAGGGAGCGAAGCGTCCGCATCCCCAATCGCCTTCCCCAATCAAGCTTGGATAACG
>JBCCEO010000523.1:0-6185 GCA_039030255.1 Planctomycetota bacterium
CATGCGCAAGATCCTAGTCATCCTAAACTCAATGGTCAAAACTAACTCACCATGGAAAAACCCCGAAATCGCTTGACAACTAACACAGCCGCTCCCTTGCCGAGCGGACCCACGTGCAGCGGGGCGTTGAGGAATTTTCGGGAGGGTTAGTAAGAACTGCCTCACTTAACCAACTAAAACCATTGCCAGAGTTGAAAAGCCACGAAGAGTCCTGCGGGGAACATGTAGACGAGCAACTTTGCATCCCGAAGCATCCAACTGCAAACAGGGATGATCAGCGTTATCATGACGCAACCTAACCGCAGAATCAGACCTTGGGTGGCAAATTGCAATTCGGCAGCCGAACCAGACACACTTGAAAAGAGGACTGGCGTCAACATCCATTCCAACCAAGCACAGGATCCCCACAGAAAGCCACAAACTCCGGCTACTCGCAGCATCAAACGGCTCATCTGGTCCGCAGAGCCATCGTTCCCATGACTTTCAGGCATTCCGCCTGGTCGTTCGACTCCATGCACTGGGACTTCCACGGACCTAGAAGCGGATGCAGAAGCATTTGGCTCGAAGCGATTCGACATGGAAAGTCCGTTCGTCCGGTAATCTAAGTTTCTGGTAGAGTCGGCCACGAAGAATTATTCTAGCCGAGATTCCGATTAGCCCGCTCGGCCAAAATCGAGTTAAGGAAGAAACTCTTTCGGAATCTCCAAACTTGCTCTCGTTGCTGCTTTCATGCGTTGCAAGTTGAATCAGTTTTCATTTTCGCCAATCATGCCGAGACTGACTTTCAGCTGCGCTGTGCTAAAGAGAAATCAATGGGACGAGCCAAATACTCGCCAAGTGTCAGAGGTTTTGACGATCCGCCGGTATCACCACTGACGTCCAGACCTCCAGCGATGGTGGCTGCATCCTGCGACAAATCCAGCTGGCTGTTAACAGGCTAGGAGCGGCTGAGTTGGGTAATTAGACATTGGCGACAGGCGTGCCATCTTCCAAACCAAGTCGCGTGCACTCGACGGCTTTGCGAAGCATCTGAGGGAATCGAATGGCGATTCTGCCGAAAATACGGATGCGGCGTTTCCGAAACAAGCCAATCTTCGACGTTACCTGGCATCGCATCAAGCGCTGTCTGGAAACTGCACATGACGCGTCCGGCTTCTTGTGAACTGGTGCCAGCAATCCATATTTCGGTAAACAAGCATGAATGTAAAGCGGGGGCAACGCCTAAGGAGCTTCCATTGCTGCTGGACCGCGTCGGACGGCGGGCAAAGACTTGGTTTTGCTTGATTGAGCAATTCGGTCAGCTTTTCTACGACGTCGCCGGCGAGCCCCATCGAATGCCGCCGAGCGAACACGGCTTCTCAATCGACGCTACCGCGTACGGTTGTCCGTGCAGCAAGCCTTTATGTCCTAGCAGCTTCTCGTGGCGATCTGATCTCAGAATCCCACACCCTCGTGGTGCACTCATGCGCAAAAGCGGATAATTGCGCTAGCACCGATTGCTGCGGCGCTTTTATGCACGAATGCATGTCTTCGCTTTCGCTGTTGACCTTTTTGTTTTATTGCCAGCCTTCCGGATCGCCGTAATCGTCCCTCAGAGTGCAGCGTCCGCTTGCTACCGCTCTCCCTGCTAACGTGTCCCCAGCTACGGATTGTCTTGGGGCAAAAAGTAAATCGCCTACGGCGACAGGCTCCAACCAAACCAACGGAACGACGCTGAAAAAACCGCTAGTCACCTTTTGTGATTCTCAAGTGTTTCAAGGTGACGTCTGTAGGTTAGTCATCTGAACTTTCGTAACGGTTTGAGAAAAGGTACAAAACCAACATCACCGTAGCTGGCCCTAGGAACATGCTTGCAACGATTGAAACTACCTTGGGACAGCCAACGATTTTGTAAAGGACTAGAACCCAAGTCAAACTTGCAAAGAAATACAATCCGTAAACAACTATTTGTATTGGCTTCATTTCCCCTCCAGCCAATCGCTAATTTCAACGCTGATCCAGAGACCGCCAACGATAATTGACGAAATCGCACCAAACCTTCCGACTTCGATTCCGCGTTGCCCCCAGCTTACTCCTTTCGGAGCGTACACGTACTGGCCAATTGCGCCTTTGTACCACTGGTACGGATTCCAAGAATATTTGAAGCCCCATGCTCTACTAAACATTGCGGCTTCCTCGGCTGTCAGCTGGTAGACTGCCTCAAATCCTCCTTTCGTAGACGTGCGGAAAGGAATTAAAGAATCAACATTTCGATTGCCGCCGATTAAAAACTCGGTCAAGCCTCCCGGTTTCCCACGAGTGGTTGCCCAGAACTTGCTTCCGCTGCCTGTGCCATGAGCAAACAAGCCATTTCGCGTTGCCGCTTCAACACCTTCTGTAGATCCATGCCAATAGAGGCTGGGGGTTTTCTTTGGTGCAAACAATCGAGCCCGATGTGCCGCAGCGGAACCGATGACTCCACCTGAAAGCGGGACGCCGACCCGATACCAAAAAGGAATATTTGCGCTGAGAATTTGGCGTGCTGCTGCCGGTGAATGGAACTGCCTGAGATTCCTGTAGGCCAACTGATATATGCCGCGTGTTTGGTTCATCAATGCACTACCGGCAAATCTGAACGCCCCACCTGCACCTCCAAGGACACCGCCTGTTAGACCACCGTATAACGCGCCAGTACCAGTGTTATACGCAATATCCGATATACCATCGCCATTGGCGTAACTCATAAGTCCGCCAAGGGCGCCGCCTGTGATTACACCTTCCGTTCCTAGCACGGTTGCACCGTAAGCAATAGAACCTGCAAGCGTCCCGGAAGTGGCTGACAATCCAATACCGGATGCTAAGTAGCCACCAGCTGCGAGAGCAGCGGGCGCCATCGCAAATCCTATTGCTGCTCCTGCACCGATCGTGCCGGCTGTATCGTAAAACTGAGCTGACTGCACCAGGCGGTTATATTCTGCGACATCAAAATTTGCATCCGCAAGCATTTCGGATGCTTGGTTATATTGGTCGGTTGCCGTATTCAGCGAATACAAAGAAAGCGCACCTAGGGTGGCTGCGATTCCCAACGTAACAACAATGTTTCCACTTGGGTCGGTACCGTTTTGTGGGCTGTTGCCAGCGTAGCGATAGAGATTGGTGTCGCCGCCGCGGAAGCCAATCGGATCCTGACTAATGAATCGCCCGATCTCAGGGTTGTACCAACGAGCTCGATTGAAGTAGAAGCCCGTGTCAAAGTCGTATTCTCGACCGGCATCAAATACCGCAAGCTGCGAAATTAAGTTTTGGAGTTCCACATCTGACGAATCGCTGAATATTCTCAGTGGCGTTCCAAAAGGCGAATAGGGGATGGTATTGATAACTTGCTTGAACGTATTGGCATTGGGTGCATACTCGTAAGCTAGCGCAGTTACCGAGCCCCGATGATCGACCAGTGGCCAAACGGTGACAGGGGAACCGTCTGCAGTTTGAACACGATCGGAGCGAATGTCCGCCGCAACCAAAGTATCAACTCCGGGAGCATACAGTCGATTCGCACGAACCGTTTTGTTCGCATCCATCGTGTCGATGTCAGCGACCCTTTGCCCCCGATCCCAAACGAAAGCTCTTTCCGAGGAAAGAGAGTCGTTTTGCCCAAATTCCCGTTTGCTAACTAGCTGCCCGATCGCGTCGTAGTCGTATTCCTGTCGGCTATTCTCCCTGCCCTTTACCGTGCCACCATTTCCAGGAAGCCTATGAGTTACGTTTCCGGATTCGTTTATTTCGTACTCGCGAACTGCCTTGAGCCGACTGCGGTGGTCCCATTCGAAAGTCTCCACCGTGCCATATCGGTAGACCTCAAAACTTGAAGATTCATCAACCTCTGGATCATCGTATGCAGAGCGGTCGTCGATTGCGATCTCCAACTCTGCGTTACCAGCCGTTGTAACCGTGAACCAGTATGGATCCTCAAGTGCCGCCGCGAAGGTTCCACTTTCAGATGTCTCCGTTAGCGTGAGTTTCTCACTGCGGAGTAGGGTCCCATTGAAGTAAATGTCAGCAAAGATCTGATCTTCATCATATACGCCACTCATTTCCAGCTTTGCGAAGTCCAACCGATACTTCCCAAGCTTCCAATGCGTTTCGGGTGTGGAGATGGTATCGACAAATGTCCCTCCATGCTCATCACCAACGACAAACTGCCCAGCCCGGAATCTTTGGGTCATATTGCCTTCGTCATCGTAGCCGTACAAGGTCCTGCCATTGCCCAGCAGTCGATTGTGCGTTCCAGTCGAACCCTCAGTAAGACGATTGCCATTGTCGTCATAGATGTAATCGACTGGATCGGGGTCATCATTTCCTGGCCGATCTTCGGTGTATCGCGTAAGTTGACCGGCTAGGTCATAGCTGTACGTCTTGTAAGTGTGCTCCGCGGAATCTTCATCTGAATTCCATTCCGATTCCTTTCGATTGGTTACCAAGCCTCTCGGGTCGTGAGCGTAGAAGACACGCTGGAAAGTATCTTCGTCCACCGGGTTTACCGAAGAACCAGCCGTCGCACTTGAGGGCAAATCACCTTCGAAATGATGTACCAGCCAAGTCGATCCTTCTGCAAACAGATTCCGTTTTGTCGACGAGAACACATCTTCCGTTCCGTCATTGTTGTAACGACGCTGGAATGTCGTCAGCACTTGAAATGGTGTGCCTGTAAGATTCCGATATTCATGATCAAAAGTTACCGCCTTTTCGTTGACTGAGGATCCTTGCCCAGGACTCTGTGCCACCTTTTCGATTCGGTTGCGGTTGTCGAATGAGTAGTTGTTCGTGAAGTCATTCGCAGTGCCAGGCAAATCAGTGGTACTTTGCGTGATGTTGCCGATAACATTGTGGTCGTAGTCGAATGTAACCAAAGCTTCGTCTAATGCCTCAAGGCGTTGTTCAACGCGATCTGCTCTCCGTCCAGCATCGTATGTTACACTTTGTTCGGCAATCTTTTTCACTGATCCATCACGACGATCCGAGTTGCTCCATGCATGAAGTTCGCCGAGTCCTGTGTACTGGAAGCTAGCTGAATAACTACTGCCAATCCAATCTTCTAGTACGACTTTTCCATGATTATCGTGCACGAATTTAATCTTGGCGTTGTTTCGGTTGGTAGTTGAAATGACATTGCCAAACGAGTCATATTCGAATTGTCGCGAGTCGTCTCCACCTGCGGCGGCGAGACCAATTTGCTGATCAGAAATGGTGCGGCCGAGGTTATCAAAGCCAAACTTCGTAACGTTGCCCTCGGGGTCAATCACTTTTGTTCGATTCCCAAACGAATCGTACTGGAAGGTCGTGGTCGAAGTCTTACTAGCACTACGACGCTGTGTATTCGTAAGCACCCGTCCATGATTGTCGTAGGTTGTTGAAACTCCGGTACCGTAGTTCGCAATGACTGCATCCGTGTCGCTGCGATATGCCTTGCTGGAAACTCTTGTCGTAGCTCCGGCGTGATTATGGAGCATTGTGCTGGTTACATAAGCAGCGCCAACATAACCGTCGAGAGATACACGCGTTCTGGGGGCCTTCTGTTGGTGAAGTAAGCCGGCTGCATCGTACTGAGAAATTGTCTCTAATCCGAACGGATTTACGTTACGCGCCACACGTCCGGCGGCATCGTACCAGAACTGCGTTAGCGCTCGACCGCCTGACTTGGCGTCATCATCGGTTAAGACGGTCCTAGTCCTCCCCAGAGTATCGTAGGTGTAATTCGTCTTCGACCAACCGTCGTCATCATTGGGATTGGAAACCGATGTCTCCTTGAGCTTACCATCGACGTAGTAAGACGTCTTGGTGGTGACTCTTCCGTCTCCGGTCTCAGGCCCGGTTGCTTCATAGGGTCGATCAAGGCGGTCATATTTTGTGTTTGAGGCAAGCGATTTTTCTGAGCCGTCTTTGTCGTTAAAGGTTACTATCGTGTCGGTGACACTACCATTCTCATTGTATTTTTGACTTGAGACTGCCCGTCCACCGGATCCTAGTGGTCCTGTAGTAAGAATGACACGTCCTAAGTTGTCGTATTCATAGGAAGTTTTCTGCGCGATACGATTCTCAGTCCGTTCATGTACAAATCCTTGCTGCCGTAGCAATTCTTCCAGGGTAATAATATTGTCCTCGATTTGTACAACATTGACAGTTCCAGCGTAAACAAGCTGATGTCGCAG
>JBCCEO010000524.1:0-6167 GCA_039030255.1 Planctomycetota bacterium
CAGAAACAGATTTACACAATCCGATCATATGGAATGCACGTCTTCGTCCTTCGTCGAGTGAAGAACAAGAATCAAGAAAACGCGGCGTCGAGTTTGTTGGAAGTCCAAGACGTTGACGCATTTCATGCTAGCCGAAAAATGTTGCGATCCATTTCCTGTCCCCTTTCCTCCTCTCGACTACCTGGATACAACTCGTTCGCGAGTTTGCAATTTGATCTGAAGAAAGTTTTGTTGGCTGGCTTGCTCCTAGCAGGTTAGTGCTTGGCGTTTTTTTCACTTCAACCTCCTAAAGAAATTCTCCACCAAATACAACGAGTATTGATGCGTCCGCTTCGGCGTGGCAAGGATGATCTATCGGTCATGGAAGGCCTTATTTAGCCAGCTTCTGACACGTTGATGCATCACTTAGTGATACTGTTTTGCAAGAATGAGTTTCTGGTCGGTTCAGGAGAACCACGAGCAGAAAAGGAATGAAATACAGCCGCAACGACTGCGGTTTTCCGCGGCAGGATGCCGCACTTTTGCAATGTAGACGGTGATTACAGGTTCGTGCTCCAAGTCTGAGTCGGATCGTTGGCCAGATCTTGGTCGTCGATACGACAGACTTCTTCCAGTAAGACGCGAATATCATTTTCGTATTCGCTCGCCAAATCACCGAAGACTAGCTGTCGGTGAAATTCAGCAGCTCCCCCCTCGCGGAACTCGGCCGCTTCAGCGGTGGTGAATCGCTTAGCTGGATCCGTCGCAATGAGTTTTTTGCAAAGGTTGACCAAGTGGCTGTTGCAGGCGACTTCAGGTGGTAGCAATTGCTTAAGCCTTTGCGGCAAACTGCGTTTGGCGGTCAAAAGCTCCTGGTAGTTTAGATCCATTTGGAAGCAAGGCTTGCCAGCCAACATCTCAACCAGCACATATCCTAGGCTAGCAAGGTCGCTCTGTTCGGTGCAGTGTGCACCTTCAAGGACTTCAGGTGCAGCGTAAGTCGGGGTACAAGCACGTTTTTCAGGAGGATCCGCCAGCTCAAAGGCGGAGCCCATGTCGATCAACTTGGTATGCCCTGTCTTTTTCAGCATGATGTTGGCTGGCTTGATGTCGCTGTGCACTATGCCTTCGCGATGCAATGCAGCCAGTGCGGCCAAGCAATCGCGGGCAATTGCTACGGCGACTCCCGCCTTGACACGGGTTTGCTTGGGCCCGAAGGTGGCAACGACTTGTTCGATATATTCCCAGCGGCGCGGTTTCGCGATGGCCTTCACGAGTTGCAAACGCTCTAGGTTTAGCAACTGACGCAAATCGAAGCCATCAATCCATTCCATGACCATAATGCGAATTCGATTCTGGTCGACGAAGTCCTGGACGTTGAGCAAGTTGTCATGTTGTATCGTCGCAATGCGAGAAGCTACATGGGCAATGCGCACCATGTTTTTTTCGTACGTAAGCATGTTAGGAAAATGCTCTGGTGAGAATACCTTCATCGCCACAGGCTGATTGAAACCGTCAGCTCCTTTTCGCTGGCTAAGGTATACTGTCCCCTGCCCGCCACGACCAAGTTCTTTTTCAAAGCGGTGGTAGGTTGTCCACTGTACCCTACCCTTTTCAAGCAAAGCATTGTAAAGCCCCGTCAGTGCCTGGGTGGAACCCTTCTGGCGAGACTCAGCCGGTGCTTCTGTCTTGCCGCCGTCCATCATGGTCGTGGTTGGCATGGAAGATTGGCCGCCTGGATAGTAGTGAGATGGATAAAGTGGACTGAAGCTGAAACTTTGCCATACTGCAGACGCAAATCATACGTCGTCGATGCAGATTTGACGCTTATTTGACCTACGTCTGACTATAGCTCGTGGCCGATAATTCTCCAATGCTAAGCCGCGAACACCTCGACGCTTTAATCAATTTCGTTGCAAGCCGAATCGTGAGGATGGGGGAAGCCGAGCTCTTTGTCGACAATATTTAGCAGTGGCTTACCTTCTAAGTATCTTCGCAAGTTTTTGCAGGCAAAACGCGTGGAATCGTCGACCCGAGTTGCGGATTGGGCACCCACATGTGGCGTGATCAGCACGTTTTCCATCGTCCATAATGGACTTTCAGGTGGCAAAGGCTCAACCGCAGTTACATCGAGTCCACAACCTGCCAAGTGTTTGCAGCGCAGGGCTTCGATCAAGTCCTCCTCGTTCACCACTTGTCCGCGTGCTACATTGATCAAATAGCTACCAGCAGGCATTACTTCGAACACAGATGCATCAATGATCTTGTGTGTCGATTGATTCAAAGGCAGTGCTAAGATCAATACGTCACTCTGCCGAGCTAGATCGTGCAAACGATCGGCGGGCCATAAGTCTTGGACAGCTTCGGGGCAAGCGACTGGGTAGTAATCTGTTGCTTTAATTTGCAAACCAAAAGGACTTAGAGTTTCCGAAATCCTTCTGCCGTTGCCACCCAGTCCCACGATACCAATTCTTTTGTGGTGCAAGTCATCTGTGGGCCTTCGAACAAATTCTTGCCTTCGAGCCTGCCGGAAAAACGTGGGCAGTCCGCGGAGCAGCCCTAGTAAGAGTGCCAGTGTTTGCTCGGCAACTTGGTTCGCAAACAAACCCGACGCGCTGCAGACTGGAATGTCAGAGTCGATGACTGCTGGTACAAGACAGTGGTCAAGTCCGGCCGCCGAACTTTGAATCATTTGAATTCGCTTTTGGTCAACAGCGGACGCCCAGTCTACGGGAACTTTTGCATGCCCAACGAAAAAGTCCGCCTCCATAATGGCTGATGCGATTCCTTCTTGCCCCGCATTGATAACCGTCAGCTTAGGAAGTTCTGACTGAAACATTGCTAGGTGTCTGTCTTCGACAGGATAGCAGAGTACAAGGTTTGGCATAGTTTTTGAAACGCGCGGTCGTGGGGGAAGCGGAGGGCAAACCCTCAATCATAGATAGACGGGGATTTCTTTTTAAGGGCTTTTTGAATCTTGCAGGACAGCATCGAATACGGTCCAGCCAGCAACGCGTTGATTACGCATTTGGAATTTGTTCCATGGGGTCTTCCACGACCTAAATTCCTATGTCAAGTCTCGGAGGAATACCGGGGACAAACTCCATGGTCAAAGGGAAGCAAATGTTCGGAGCTTCAGAGAATAGAACTTTAGAAAAGCAAGCATGTACTGGCTCACCGACCGTCGATGTGTCGTTTGTGCTAGGCGTAGAAAACGACCAAGTCGACTTGCGCAACGCCGTTCAAAAAGTCATGCGAAGCGCACCTCCAGCAAAGACGTACGAGGTGTTAGTCATTTGTCCAGCAGAGTACCATTCGGCCTGGGAAACGGCTCAGCATTTGGCCGATGAGTTTGTGCAGGTCATTTGCGTGCGTTGCAAACCTGATCAAGAAAGATACACATACCAGCGTTCCGGATTCGAATTGGCAAAAGGTGAGTTGATCTTGACGATCGACACCAGCGGCCATGATGATCCGACCGCAATTCCTTTGGTGTTGGACAAGATTGATGAAGGCTACGACTTGGTTGGTTGTCGCACTCAGCGTCGCATTGATACTTGGCATGCAAGTGCCCCAAAACCATCTTCAACTCCCACACCAATGCCAAATCCTATCGAGTCCACCTTCAAGTGCTATCGACGCGAAGTCGGAGACCGCTTGCACTTGACCGGAGATACCTTTCACGTTTTCGATTCATTGGCAGACCACGAAGGTTTTCGCGTTACGGAAATACTGGTGGATGACAAAGAGGCTGAAGCAAGTGCAAGGCAAAGTACCTTTGGAGCTGTTGCCTACGCCATGCTCGGAATTGTCGCTTTTACTAGCACTTATTTCATTGAGTTAAGCGCTGCGATGGAAGCATTAGTTTTGACTGGATCGATTGGTTTCTTGGGCGTTGCAGGTGCATTGACCTTCTCTGGAGTACACTCCGAGATGCAAGCTTCAACTCCGCTTGGATTGGAAGAAGAATCGAAGGAGCGGATGGAAGGCCCCAGGTTCTTGGATCGGCCAGCAAGAGG
Source organism: Planctomycetota bacterium (assembly GCA_039030255.1). Taxonomy (GTDB): domain Bacteria; phylum Planctomycetota; class Planctomycetia; order Pirellulales; family Pirellulaceae; genus Aureliella. The sequence goes on from JBCCEO010000524.1 coordinate 3,999, forward strand.
ACGTAATGCGACCTCCTATGCAAATGCGGTTGAGGAAGAAAGGAGCGTCGTTGGGTAATAACGGCAATCCACTTTTAAGAGTTTCGTTAAGTAGTTACTCCAAGACTGAACCAACCATGCAATCATTGAACAAACTTCCTGTTCGGCAGATCATCCAAGCTATTCTCGCAGTCGCCATTTTGGTCTTTATTGTAATGGCTGCTTCCAAGCTGGTAGACCAGGTTGAAGTAATGCCTGATTTACTATCCTTTGGCTTCATTAGCGCAGCTGTACTCGCAGTCGTTTATCGCATCGTAAACGCTTATGGCTGGTCGATAGTTTTGGCCGCGCAAGGTGACAATGTGGATGGTGTTCAGGCCACGCGTATCTGGCTAATTTCTGAATCGCGCCGCTGGCTACCGGGCGGAATCTGGGGCTACGCCTCGCGGGCCACTATGGCAAGCGATATGGGAGTTCCAACCACACGGGCTTCCATCTCCATGATTCTGGAAATGCTGTTGATCATTATTGCAGCTGGATTTGTGAGTGTTCCCGGTGCCGTGTTGCACTGGTCTAAAGTCGCTGATGCGATCACGCAGTTTTTAGCGGGCGTCCCGCTGTTCGCACTCGCCATCGGTACGGGGGCTTGCTTGGTCGTCGGATATTTGATCCGCAAGCCATTCATGAAGAAGGTGAAATCTTTTACGGGCAAATTCTCGAGCCTCAAAGAGATGAAGATCGTCAAGAGCCAGCTCTTGTTGGCACTGGTGTTCTTTGTTGCGATGAATGTGCTCAATGGATCCGTCGGTATATGCCTTCTGTACTCTCTAGGAGTCGACGAATATCCCCCTGCGAGCGTAGTGATCGCGGCGACCGCAATCGCTTGGTTGGTTGGACTCTTTGCAATCTACTCGCCGGGTGGCATCATCGTTCGCGAAGGAGCCTTTGGCGTCCTGTTGCTGCCATGGATGCCGTACACCACGGCCTTTACATTGGCCATCCTAATGCGTTTGCTTCAAGTATTCGCGGAGTTGGTCGGGTTGGCTGCAATTCTGGGCTTTGATGCTTGGCGCCGCTGGCATCCGAAGAAAAGTCAAAGCGTCTCTTCTGCACGTCACTGATTAGCACAGGCAGGCAAATCGTTGCATTTCAAAAAGCAACGAGCATTGCGTATTGCACGCAACTTCAATTTATCAGTTGGCACAAACAGCTAATCAAATACCTTTGAAGCTGTAGCGATTTCATTCCTGGTGGAATTGCTTCACGGGAAGGCTATATGGCTCTGTGCGAGCCCTCGTTTGAAGGTGCAATAAAATGTTCTTTCTCAGGGTGTTTTTCTCGAATTTTTTAGGCCCGTAGTTAACTCCGCAAAAAACTCAAACCTATGCTTTCGCGAGGAAAGTATTTCCTCAAGGGCAATAATTCTTAGAAGGGCAAAACAATGACATCTGATACGACATGGAATCCTGCTGAAACGGACGACGAGGCATATGCTTCTCCTGTTGCACGGCAAGAAGTGGCAACAGATATCTCATTCGTCATCCCCGTGATGAATGAGGAAGCGACGCTGCAGGAACTCGTGCAAGGCATTCAGCAGCATGTACCTGTCGAGAACACCTTTGAAATCATCTTCATCGATGATGGTAGCACCGATGATTCCTGGGATGTGATCCAGGCCTTGGCCGATCTTCATCCTGGCGTTGTGCTCGGTATCAAGTTTAGGGCAAATCGCGGCAAGGCAGCGGGTTTGCAAACTGGATTTGACGCGGCCAAGGGTGATATTGTGTTTACCATGGATGCAGACCTGCAAGACGATCCAAGCGAGATTCCGAACTTCTTGGCAAAGATCAAGGATGGATTCGACTTGATCAGTGGTTGGAAGCAAGTGCGACACGATCCTTGGCATAAAGTGCTACCAAGCCGTGTCTTCAATCGAATGCTCAGTTACTTCAGTGGGGTTCGATTACACGACCACAATTGCGGATTCAAGTGCTACCGTCGCGAAGTTGTAAAGAGTGTACAACTTTTCGGAGAGTTGCACCGAATGGTTCCCTCCTTGGCGGGCATCCACGGCTTCCGTGTGTCAGAAATTCCCGTGACTCATCACGCCCGCCAGTTTGGCAAGTCCAAGTATGGGGTGGAGCGATTCATCCGCGGATTCTCGGACATGCTTACGGTAGGTTTCTTGCG
>JBCCEO010000525.1:0-6164 GCA_039030255.1 Planctomycetota bacterium
CATAATCTACAACAATGCGCTGAATCGCGGTCGCATAAATTTTACGCTCGGACATGAATTTGGGCACTATCTGATGCACCGCGTAGCCTATCCAAATGGCTTTAAATGCAGTGTTGAAGACATGGCTAGTTGGGAATCTGAATATGGTCAAAGAGAGCATGAGGCTAATATTTTCGCGTCAACATTGCTGATGCCACTCGACGACTTTAGGGCTCAGGTCGAAGATAAGAAGCAACCTTGCCTTGACGAGATGGGGCACTGCGCAAATCGCTATGAGGTTTCACTAATAGCAGCGATCTTAAAATGGTTGCAATACACAACAAGGCGAACTGTGCTCGTCGTATCGCGGGATGGATTTATCTTATGGGCACGATCCAGCAAAGCGGCATTGAAAACTCGGCTTTATTACAAAATTCGTAATCGAGATCCTATTGAAATCCCCAACAATTCACTCGCCGCTAATATTACAGAGCTCAATTCCTCGGCCGGTAGTCGGGAACTAGACGAAAGTGCCTGGCTTTCAAATCCATGTACCGAGCATGTGATTGTCTCCGATCAGTATGAATTCACGATTTCGTTGTTACATTTTGGTGATGCCGAGCGTAATTTCGAGATTTTGGAAGAGCCTGTAGAGGACGTAGTTGATCGTATGACCACCACAAAATTCAGTCGTCATTAAGGACCTTGGGATCGGGAACACGTATTCCGCGCGCGGGCTGAACTGAACCTTGAAGGCCTTTCAAAGTGAAACCATCTAATCGATGGGGTCCAGGGGAGAGCAGAATTCTCCCCCGGCGCGCATCCAATCCGCGAAGGGTTGGTCTCGATGAAATCGTCATGGGGGTCTTGGGGGTAGCAGGAACGCTCCCCCAAGTGGTGGTGCAGCGGCCAATCGCTTGCTCGTGATAAACCGGCGAAACGGTTCACTGGCGCGTCAAGGCTCAATGCCGAATGACGCGCCACGGCGAGATGGATGCAACGGAAGAGCGCAGCGTCTTCCTTGCCAAGCAGCAATGTACTAAACAGCATTTTTAGTACATTGCACAGCTTGCGTTCGGTGCGAACGTTGTTCGCTAGTTGTCGTACAAAACGTAAATGTACTACATCGAAAAAAATCGACGTTTGTACACGTTTTGTTCTTTTCTTCTTCGCCGCTGTCTGATATCGATAATGTGTTTGGCGCTGCAATCCTTTTTCCCCGGTTTTGGTCGTTTGGAACACGTGCCAATGCAGCACGGGAAAGGAAGGGATTTATGGTCGACAGGAAAGGGCCGCTCGTCGCACTTGCTTTGCGGCTCGGGCGGTTTGAGTTAACCGTGTTGATGCGTAGCTGCTAGACAGGGAGTCGCTCGTAGCTTATTCTGCGGGTGACTCCAACTACATTCTAGATTTTCGGTTCCGTTCATTCTTAAAATCCGCTTTCTGATCGGGGCATGAAAATATATGCCTAAGAAAAAGCGCCGACTGCCTTATACGGAAGACATGAAAACTGTTATTCGCGAACACAAAGAACGGACCGGCTGGGCGGCCGTTGCGCTGGCTAGAATAACGCCGCAGATAAGAGTTCACCGCATCGCATGTGTCTCCTAATCCGTTTGCATTCGCATCAAGTTGATCCGGGTTCGGAATCTCAATGCAGTTATCATTAACATCAGATACCCCGTCCTCGTCTTGGTCAGCCGAGGTTCCTTCAGGGATTTTCTCAGGATTCGTCGGGTGACCTGACAATTCGTACTCCTCTGTGTCACTAAATCCATCGCCGCCGGTATCTCGAGACTCAATCGACGTGGATGCAACCTCAGGCAGGTAGGCACTAAGCACCATTGTCACTCGAAAGTCTGGTTTGGGAGGTCAACAGGCGGAGCGACACAATTAATCGAGACTCCCGCAGAGCTTATTTCGAGCACGGAGCGATGATCTGACCATTTGGTTATACACATTCAATTTTCGCAGGACAACATGCACCGTTCGCGCCGCGATTTCAATTTGTGATATGTTCATAATCAAAACAAGGAATATGCTGTAAAGCTGCTCCATACGTCCGAGTTCAAAAGGCTTTGTGCTAGAGAAGGGATGAATGCAAATGTCAGAAGGCAGAACAAAACTAAGCCCAGCCGTGATCGTCACTGTACTTGCTTTTCTGATCGCGGCTGTCTTCGTTGTTCAACAGAGTAGGATCGAAAGTGGGTCTGGCAACGAGATCAAAATTGGGTTCGCAGGCGCACTTAGTGGCCCGAATGCGTTCCTAGGTCAGGAGATAACGAGAGGGGCCGAGATTGCTATATCAGAGATCAACGCCAATGGAGGCGTTTTGGGGCAAGAGCTACGTCTCGTTGTACGCGACGATGAGCATACTCCTGCCAAAACTATAGGGCTATATCGGGAACTTGTTGAGCGCGAGGGTGTGGTCGCGATGCTTGGAGCGACTAATAGCGCCGCGATGTTGGGGGTCGTTCCTCAAGTCAATGACACTTACCATATCCCTGTAATCTGCCCTGCTACGGATGCGACCGATATCACCGAGAATACCGCTGCTGCAGAAGGCCGTCCAAACTACATTTTTCGAGTTGGAATGTATGGCTCCGGCCAAGCCAATTTCATGGTCGACACAGCATTGGACAAATTTGGATTCGATCGAATTGCATTGCTAACATGGTCAGGGGGTTGGGGAACAACGGGCCGCGGCGAGCTTCTGAGACGTCTCGCCGAGCGCGGGATCGAACCGGTTGCTGACGAAACCTACAGCGCTGAGGATAGCGACTTTTCACCTCAGTTGCTTAGAATTAGAGAGAGCGGAGCTGAGGTCATTCTCAACTATGGCCTAGTTGCAGACAATGCAAAAATAATGGATGCGCGTCAGCAGCTGTCGAATACCACTCCATATTTCTCGGCATGGGGGGTCGCTGGTAGAGCTTTCGCAGATGCTGCTGGAAGTTCGGCAGAGGGTGTCTTGATCAGCACAACAGTCACGATCGACGGCCCACAATCTAATAGACGTCAAGCATTTATCCAAAGTTACAAGGATGCCTTTCAAGAGGACCTCAAAGCGCCAGTGTTCGCGGTAGGTGCGTATGATGCGATCTATATGATCGCTGCTTCGATCGAATCGACCGGAACCACCGACGGAGAACAACTCCGTATCGCTCTTGAACAGTTACCTGATTTTGCAGGCTTAGTGAAGGAGTTTGATCGTCCACCCTTTTCTACTGAGCGCCACAACAGCATGGCTGAGGAGGATATGCTAGTAACGCGAATGTCTAACGGGGAATTGCTGCTTGTGAATTTTGACGAGACTGGACCGTTTGTTGAAGACTCTGCTGGCACTGCCTTCAGGCTCAACAAGTCGAACATGTCGCTGATCCAAGATATAGCAAGACAATGAGATGGAGATACTCGCGCAGGTTGCACTTTCTGGCTTTTCAGTTGGCGCAATCTATGGGCTTATTGCTGCAGGCTTCAGCATCACATATTTAGCGACAGGACGCTTTAATTTTGGCTTAGGTATGTGGGTGATGCTTGGCGCCATGCTGAGCTACTCGGCTATCGAGGTGCTAGGCATCCAGCCATTGCTAGCACTAGCGGGAGTCGCTGTCATTTGCGCGATTCTCGGGCTTATGTCTGAGTGGGTATCGGTTTGGCCATTCCGTAATTCCGACAATGATCTATGGATTGTAGCTACCCTCGCGGTCGGACTGTTACTTGTAGATAGTGCCCAGCTGATCTGGGGCACGTTCCCGCTTGATGTGGCAGAGTACTTGGACGATCGGCCATGGCAGATAGGAACAATCAGCGTAAGGTCCCAACAAGTACTGATCTTGGTTGCTTTTTTTGCAATCGCCTTTTCGTATGAACTATTGCTGCGGTTCTCTACTGTAGGCTTGGTTTTTCGGGCCGTTGCATCGGATCCTAAGACCTCTGAACTGATGGGAATTCGCCCTCGCAAAGTTGAAATTGCTGCATATGTTGCTTCCGCTGCTATTGCTGGCGTAGCCGGCTTCTTGATTGTTCCTATCGTTGGGGCGGAAGCAAATATCGGGACAGCCCTAGGTTTTAAAGGCTTCGCAGTTGCAATCGCTGGAGGGCTGCTTGCGCCACGTGGCGCTCTAGTGATGGGTCTTTCCTACGGACTAATTGAAGCACTAATCACTGCATACCTACTGGATAGCATAAAAGACATTCTCGCGTTCTCACTTGTCATAGTCATCCTTTACTTGAAGCCGTTTGGCCTCTTTGGCCCGCCTCAGGGGGAAGCGCGATGAGCTTTTTCCAATCGTACACGTTTCTCATTCTGGCAGTCTTTCTTTGTATGCCTCTGCTCGTTTCAGGGACATACTATTTGTATCTTTTCTCCCTGCTAATACTATATTCTATCGCTGCGATTGGCCTTTCAATCTTCACATCTGCGACCCACAAGCAACTGTTCTCGCAAGCTGCATTCATGGGTGTCTCGGCGTACATTGTAGCTCTCGTTTTGCAGGCGCTGGGTGATTGGAATGGCCTGCCTGCTATCAGTCTGTCGATATCGGTAGTCATATTGGCAGCTTTGGCGAGCGCCATTTTCGGGTTCTTGATTTCATTTCCAGCGGTCCGCTTGGCAGGCCCGTCGTTTGCAATGGTAACTTTAGCGATTGCATGGATTTCTTGGAGCATCGCTATCCAGTGGCAACCAGTGACTGGTGGTGAACTTGGCTTGCGAGAGTTTTTTCCATTGGCGAAGTCTGAGGTTGAGCAACGCCTTTTCTATCTAGGCATTTTGGTCGCGTTCCTTGGCTTGATCTTGCTTTACCGTCGGGTCTTTAGCTCTGCTTTTGGTCTCTTTCATGCCGCCTATCGCGATGATGCCATTGCGCTGGCTGCGTTGGGCGTCCGAGAGTCGGACTTCTCTAGGTTATTGTTATTCTTGGCAACTGCACTTGCTGGTCTTGCTGGAGGCTTATTCGCATTGCAGCAGGACTTCGTGAATCCAGATAGCTTCGAAGTCTTCGATGGTGTGCTGATCGCAATCGCCGCACTTATCGGTGGATTGCGAAATGTCGCCGGGCCGATCCTTGGTGTTTTTATTGTTTTTATCCTTCCGGAGTTTTTTCATAATCTCGCTGAGTACCGGCTCCTGTTCTATGGATTCTTGGTCCTCGTGATTCTCAACATCGCCAGAGATGGTATCTTGCCAAGCACGAGAGATCAGGCTTGGCGGCACAAAAGCAACTTTAACGACAGCCGTAATGAAAAATTGACATACATTGAACAAGCATCGTCGTTGGAAATCATTGGGATGTCTCGAAACTTTGGCCACGTAAAGGCAATTACTTCTGTGAGCGCAGATATCCGCGAAGGAGAGATTCACGGAATTATTGGCCCGAACGGATCGGGAAAGACGACACTTCTGGATCTAGTGAGTGGCTTTGTCGAACGGGACGAAGGAAAGATCGCTATAAACGCTTACAATGTTTCGGAACAAGGGATATCAGATCATGTTGGTGTAGGAATTTGTCGCACATTCCAAAAAATTCGTAACTTTGAAGGCCTCACTTGCCGTGAGAACCTTCTGGTAGCGCTGTTCGCCCACCGATTTCGCTTATCTTTGCCAGGTATGTGTCGATCTATGTTCGCACGACATAGCCAAGAGCAAGAGTCTCTAATCGCGGAGCATTTGCATGCCTTCGATCTGTCCGATATTGCAGATGTAGACGCTGGGAATCTATCTCAGGGCCAGAAACGAATGCTAGAACTAGCAAGGGTCACGATAGTGCCTCCTCGTGTCCTTTTATTAGATGAACCAACTTCGGGATTGGATAAACAGGAGATCGAGACGCTTAAGCAAGCGGTGCAGCGGTGCAGTCAATCTGGCACTCTAATCCTCTTAGTAGATCACAATTTGTCTTTTGTGTCATCAGTCTGCGCAACGGTTACCGCGCTGAGCGATGGCGAAGTGATTGCGTCTGGCTCGCCAAGTGTCGTTCTGTCGTCTCAACAGGTTGTTGATGTATATTATGGAGGTCTGGAGCATGTTGACGCTTGAATCAGCTTCTTTTGGCTACGGCGATGCGCAAATCCTACGTGAATTGGAGATAAATTTTGAGGCTGCTCGCATCGCGAAGGTATTTGGTCTAAGTGGCTCCGGTAAGACGACCTTGTTTGATGGCATTTTTGGCCGTGCCACTCTC
>JBCCEO010000526.1:0-6156 GCA_039030255.1 Planctomycetota bacterium
AAACGACTTGAAACCGCTGAAACGCCCGAGCTCGTTGAGCCGCGATTCCGGAATTACCAATACGTGTTCTTCTGCCAACACAATTCTCCTGAAGGAAACCTGCACCTTCGCTTTCGAAGTACGATTTCGCGCAAGTACGCCTCGTTCGCTTCGAACGACGATTTAAGTCCATGGATCGTACACGTTGGGAGCATAGCTTGCCGAACACGAACTGACAACTGGCTGAAATCGACCGCGTTTTAAAGGACCAGCATGCAGTCGCCATAGCTGTAGAAACGATAACGCTGCTCGATCGCTTCTGCATAGGCTCGCATGGTCAATTCATGTCCAGCAAAGGCACTCACCAAAGCGATGAGTGTACTCTTGGGCAAATGAAAGTTGGTCATCAAGGCATCGATTGCTTGAAACTCAAAAGGTGGCCGAATGAAAATATCAGTCTCGCCCGACCAGGGGACAAATGGCTGCCCTTTCGCGGCCGCCGCCGATTCGACAACTCTAGTAGATGTCGTTCCTACGGAGATAATCCTGCCGCCATGCTGCCGACATTGCTGTAGCTTGCCAGCAGCGGATTCTGAATAGTCCGCATATTCGCTATGCATCTTATGCTGGGCAAAGGTACTCTTTGAAACAGGCCGAAACGTCCCCAAGCCTACATGCAAAGTGACTGCGACCGTTTGAACTCCCTTGCCTTGCAAGTGACGTATCAAGTCTTTTGTAAAATGCAAACCCGCCGTGGGTGCCGCAACAGAACCAGCATGCTTGGCATAAACCGTTTGGTAGGACTCGATATCACTATCGACCATTTGCCCGTCACGAATGTAGGGAGGCAAAGGGATACGTCCAAACTGCAGCAACAACTCTTCACCGTTCTCCTCCAATGGCTTTACAGCGAGATGGCCATCTTCGAGCCGTGCCACCACACTCAGCACTGGCTGAACACGGCCTTCACGATCACGAAGAGAGATTGTCTCCCCTACCGTCAAGCTACCGCGTGTCTTGCTTAGGATTTCCCAAATCCCACTTTCGTTCGCGCGAAGATAAAGTCCTTCCCATTTCCCTCCCGTAGAAGTTCTTATCCCTGTCAAACGAGCTGGAATAACTCTCGAGTCATTGAGAAGCAGGGCATCGCCCGAGTTCAAAATTTCTGGCAAGTCCCGAACGTAGTAGTGCGAAATCGATCCCGACTTGCGATCAATCAACATCAACCTGGCATCAATACGATGTTCAACCGGATGCTGTGCAATCAGCTCTCGCGGTAGCTCAAAGTCGTATGCAGCTACGTCGTTGTAATCCATTTAGCCAACCAACCATCCCGTCAGTCGGTCCGACGCGTGAGCTAGGAAGAAAGTCAATTTTCGCATTTGCAACAGTTGCCAAGAATAAGAAAATCTACATTTTCGAGACTCGTATTACTCTGGACGATTTCCTAGGCAATCGAGCTCTAGTAATGTTATCGCCAATCGTGCATGATGGAAATCGTGCAAGCATACTTGGGCGTAGCCAAACGAATTTTATTGCCTCGATTCAGTTTAAGTGCACATGAAGATAGCCATGGTGATTACAGAACTGCATCCTGGTGGGGCAGAAAAATGTTTCGTCCACCTAGCTTGCTTTCTGAAGAATCAAGGCCACGAAGTTCGAGTGTGGCAACTCTATCCCAAAACACCAAGCAATAAGCGGCAGCTGGTCCAAAAACTGGACGACCACGAAATCTCGGTTACTGACTTGGGTGCTAGTAGTTGGACAAAAATGCCTGGCGTCGCCCGCCGACTCCGAGGAGAACTCGCTGCCTTCCAACCAGACGTTGTTCAATCCTTTTTGTTTCATGCCAATGTCCTAGCGGCATTTGCTTGCCCCAGTTCAACTTGCTTTTTCGGTGGAGCTCGCGTTGCACAGCCACAGCGTTGGCGCGGCTGGCTACAGAGGTTTGCGACTCGAAAAATGCAAAAGCTAATTTGTGTAAGCCAGAGCGTCGCCGACAATTGTCAGCAAACCGAAAAGATCTCCGCTGAAAAACTCTGCGTCATTCCCAACGGAATAGATTTGGATGACTATTCCGCAATACTTGAAGACGGTAAGAAGAAGGCTTTGAGGCAGCTAGCAGATCTCAAAGGACCAGAAAGAATACTTCTCTTTGTCGGCCGTCTGACGGAGCAAAAAGGCATACTCCCTTACCTTGAGCACTCTTCAACTTGGCTGCGCGATAACCCAGACTATCGCTTGGTTCTAGTTGGCGATGGCGAGCAACGTGAATCTGTTGAAAAATTCATCGCCTCGCAGGACCTGCCCGCACAAATCAAGTGCTTGGGTTGGCAGCAAAACGTGAACGAATGGATGCGACTGGCAAATTGCTTGGTTTTGCCAGCGCTCTATGAAGGAATGCCCAATGTCGTGCTCGAAGCAATGGCCAGCGGGTTACCAATCGCCTGCTTTGAAGCAGACGGCATTCGTGAACTTCTGGGAAACGATGATTTTGCAGATCAACAAATTGCACCCTTGGGCCAGCAACAAGGACTGCAAGATCGAGCATCGGCAATACTAGATCGCCCCAAGCTAGCAGCCGACTTGGCTGTATCTAACTTAAAACGAGTAGAAGACGAATTCCAACTTCACAAACAGCTCCTCAAATACGAGCAGCTGTATCTTGATTCATTGCAGCACTAAGCTATGTTGCCCCAGAAGGGCGGTGAGTCTCTTTGAGAAACGCCGCCCTATTTTTCCACGAGTTACTCAGACTTCTCGCTACCAACTCTTGGCATCGATTCGATAGCCTTGTCGATCAAGCCATAAGTCACCGATTCGTCCGCCGACATGAAACGGTCGCGGTCGGTATCGGCTTCGATCGTTTCCATATTCTGCCCGGTATGCTTAATGAGGATCTCGTTCAGCTTCGTCTTGATTCTTTGGAATTCCGTCGCGTGGATTAAGATCTCCTCGGCTGTCCCTTGCATGCCGGCGAGAGGTTGGTGAATCATAATTCGGGCATTTGGCAACGCATAACGTTTTTCCTTCGTGCCAGCTGCAAGTAAAACAGCGCCCATCGATGCCGCTTGACCGATGCAGTAAGTTGCAACGTCACAGGACACGAACTGCATCGTATCGTATATTGCCAGCCCCGCACTCACGCTTCCGCCTGGCGAGTTGATATACAAGTGAATGTCGGCTTTTGGATCATCCGATTGCAGGAACAGCATTTGGGCCACAAGTGCATTGGCGACTTCGTCATTCACTTGCGTACCCAAGAAGATGATACGATCCTTCAGCAGACGACTGTAAACGTCGTAAACGCGTTCCTCGCGGCCGCTCTTTTCAATGACATAGGGAATTGCAGGCATGTTTTAGTTCCAATTGTGTTTCATCTAGGGATCTTGGCCAATGTGCAGTCTTTGGAAGCAGTCTGCAGCATGCGAAATTCTCGAAGCTACAAGCTTTACGAAGCCGAACTCTCCTCTTCAGCTTCCGCAGGTGGTTTCGACAAAATCTCGTCTACCAACCCATAGTCTTTGGCGGCCTGCGCGGTTAAGAAGAAGTCGCGGTCGGAGTCCTCCGCGATTTGATCCGCCGATTTGCTACAGTGATGACCAAGTATTCCATTCAATAATTCTCGGTAGCGAATGATCTCATTCTTTTGAATTTCGATGTCGGACACTTGGCCAGATACACCGCCCGCTGGCTGGTGTACCATGACCCTGCTGTTCGCTAAGCAGTATCGTTTTCCCTTGCTACCGCCGGCAAGTAGAACGGCAGCACCGCTAGCCGCCTGACCGACACAATAAGTTGCAATCGGGCACGATAAGATTTGCATTGTGTCGTATATCGCCAATGTGGCAACCACATCGCCACCTGGACTGTTGATGTAGAAATGGATGTCCTTGCGGCGATTTTCGCTTTGCAGATACAAGAGCTTCATAACCAATTCGTTGGCATTGCCCGTGTAGATCTCTCCCTGCAAGAATACGATCCGATTTTCCAAGAGCAAATCGCCCAAGGTCATCTGTCGCTGGCGTTGGTAGCTCTGCGCAGCGTAGGAATTAGTAATCGCATCAGGAACAAAGGAATTCGGTGCAAATTGCCCATTTGGAACTGATTCCAGCCCATTAGCAATCTCGGCAGGATGTAAGGGCTTTTCATGACGTTCGAAGTACGGAGAAGTCAAAGTGCACTCCTTTGTAATACCTAGGCGGGGAAGACTCTCGCTTCTTTCCAGCCAGCAAATGTTGTTCTTTGTAGGATCGACAGAAAGACAGTCGTCCCTTGTCGACCTTCGTCCCCACAATGTTTGCGCTTGATCGATTTTTGACAAGGGCAGCTTCTGCATTTTGAACGGATTGCAGAAATTGTAGGACTCCGGCGAATCCCCACAGTTACCCAATATGAAACCCAAGCTGCCTCGCTCGAATCTACGCAGCTTAGGAAACATAACCAGTCCACCCTGCACCCGACACTCTGGGCCAAGCGATTGAGGGCTAGCTAGGAAGATTCGCCTAACCACCAATTTGGTCGCCGAACGGAGATGACGGCCCACAAGCCGAAGTACGTAATATTCGCGTCCCTGAAGGTTGGACTCGATCGGCTATATCGATAAGGCAATACTTCAATTGAAAAAGAACGGCAGGACTATAAGCGCGTTGGTTTCCTTAGCCATTGAAACCTTGCTAGTCGGCGATTGGCTGCCTCTCATTGCAAGTCCGGTTTGGCTGCGAGCCGAACTATCAGACGTAAGGGTCTGGTTGAAGGGAGAAGATTGTTTGCTAGGTCGTATTTGCGACCAATCCCAGAAGTAACGCCGACGAAAAAGGCCCACCCCCGAAACGAAACCGAGGCAGGCCTAGTTTGTCTACGCAAATTGCTTGTGGCTCTACTCTTCTTTATCTGCCTCAGGCAGCTTAGCAGCTTGGGGAACAGGTGAAGCTCCCTCATCGTGCTTAGCCTCAGGGATTTCCTCAAAGTCACCCGCGACCGTGAAGGGAATCGACGAAGACTCTTCTTCCGGTTTTAGGAAGCCATAATCTTCCTTGTCGGTGATTTTGCCCTTCTCAGTGATCTTTTCAATCACCAAGCGTTCGACAATCTGATTGCGAATTGCGTCCATTTGCCCCGTCTTTTCCAGGCGTGCACGAACTTTACGAGCTGAACTGTCGGATTGCTCTGCGATCAGATCCACTTCCTTATCATAATCCTCTGGGGAGGCTTCAATCTCCAAGTCTTCGGCAATCTTCTCTAGAACGAAGTGCTCACGAAGGGCTTGCACAGTCGAATTCTGAGCGTTGATGCGTGAGGCATTCAGATAGCCGTTGATTTGCTCCTGATTGAATCCGCTCCGCTGCAACTCAAGCATCATTCGCTGCAGTTCGCGATTGGTTTGACGACGAACCAGCGACTCAGGCATTTCCCAATCTGCATCCTTGGTCAATTCTTCAACAATCTGCTTTCTAAGCGCCTGTTGTTGATGATACTCGAATTGCTTTTCGAGCTCTTCCTTGACAAAAGATCGCAACTCCTCGGTATCGTCAAAACCCAATGTCTCGAGCATGTCAGGAGTGATTTCGTCAATTTCAATTCGCTTAAGCTCATGAATTTCGAATTCGACATCAACTTCCTTGCCCTGCAAATCTTCATCTGCTGCGGACTCTGAAATCGTCAACTTTGTCGAAGCCTTGTCGCCTTCTTTCTTGCCGACGATCAATTCTCCAAAGTCCTCTACAATACAGTCACCAAAACTCAGCGACTTGCGTAAGGTCGTCGTTTCTTCCTCGAAGCTTGCCAGCTCTTTACCCTCCAGCGAAAACTTGGCATTCAGAGTGACCGAATCGCCGAGGGCTGCTTCTCCATCAACCGCTTCACCTGGCATGAAACGCGTAAGAGTTCGCGAAAGATGTTCATCGATATGCTCTTTCTTGAGCTCACAGGCAGGGCGTTCGAGGGCCATGCCTTCCCAGTTTGGAGTTTCAAAATCGGGACGAACTTCGATTCGGAATTCAAAGCGAAAATCACCCGACTCAGGAAGCTCAATGGCTTCGTAGTCGAAATCTGGCTCGCTGATCGCGGAGAAGTATTCTCCTTCCGTGACCTGCTGCAAGCTATCCATGACCAAAGAACTCTTTACTTGTTCATCCACCTGATCCTTAAATCGGGTTTCAACAAGTTTGCGAGGTG
>JBCCEO010000527.1:0-6137 GCA_039030255.1 Planctomycetota bacterium
TTAAGATCCTTCTTGGCGTAGATCCCGCTGCCGACCTCCGGGGCCACCTCCCCGGGTTCCGGAAAAACTTCCCGGTAGAACAGTAATTTCCGATTCCACTGTCGTAACGCCTTGTGAGACGCTGCTGGCTTTCCGCTGACCCGATTGGAGAATCAGGCTCTGTCTTCACTCTTTGAACACCTCTGCAATCACAACGCGATTACCCACAACCCCATCAAGGGCGTGAAGCGACCGACCGAGGGCGCCAATGAAGGCAAGACCCCTGCCCTTGGTGACGATCAAGCGCGTGAGCTTCTGGATGCTCCCCCAGCCAATACGCTCAAAGGCAAACGCGACCGGGCCATTCTGGCCGTCTTCCTTTATCATGGTCTTCGCTGTTCAGAGCTTGTTGGCCTGGGCGTCAAAGACATCGAGGAACGGCGCGGCGTGAAGATGTTCAAGATTCGCGGCAAGGGTTCGAAGATCCGCTACATCCCGGCCCATCCCGGAGCTTTAGAACGCATCGATGACTACCTTGGTCATGCAGGCCATGGTGGCGATGAAGACGCTCCCCTCTTCCAGCCCGTGAAGAACAACCGGACAGGCAAGCTTGCCAAGGCGCTCAGTTCAGACGGCGTCTACAAGATGATCAAGAGTTGGGCCATGAAGGCAGGCGTTCACGTTGCGGGCTTCTGCAATCACGCCCTGCGCTCAACGGCGGCAACCAACGCGCTTGAGCACGAGGCCGACATAGCCAAGGTTCAGGAGTGGTTGGGGCACTCTAATATTTCCACCACAAGGCTTTATGATCGGCGCAAGATGAGGCCTGAAGACAGCCCGACTTTCAAGGTCAGCTACTGACAAAGCGATAGTCTAAAGTATGGAAATTCAGCCAAGATGCCTGCTGATCTCCGCAATCATTAGGCTACGTTCTTGATAGTGATGCGTCTGAAACCCGCAAGACTGCGCCGTATCAGTATTTGCAGAGGTATCGTCGATGAACAGGTACTGGTTCGCGGGGCGTTGGATCTCCGATAGAACGTGGTGGAAAACGTTTGAGATATGCGACCAATGGACATCATTGGTATCGGACAGGATATAGAGTTCGGATTGCTTGCCAAGATCTGACAAGAGAGCTTCGACCCACCCGCGCGTGAAGGCCACTCACCCAGCATTCCCGTAGCTTCTCTTTCGAGCCATGAAACTCGAGTTGCTCAACGAGTTCTCTGAACAGGTCATCATTGACTGAATTCTGCCCAGAACAGAGATCTAACTCAGCCATTATCTGAGCGACGGACTCTGTCGCTGTTTCTGCACGGCAATTGGACGCAATCGCGCTTAGTATCGTGTCCTGGTGATAGTCAATCAGTCAATCAACACACCGCCGACATCAAATATGATAGGTCTCATCTGGGATGGGATATTACACCTGCTTTACTAGTCACAACGGGAGAAGAAGATACACTTTGCTAGTAATCCGTATCCTTCCCGGCCTGACCATGGTTTATAATTTCCATAGATACGACCGGCGCGAACACTTTCACCACGGCACTGACCGGCGCTTGTAGCCTCTCAGGCCCCATGAGAGGCGGAGAAGATCGAACCGCTAAAAAGAAACACTTTCCGCAAAGTGTTTCTCCTTCCGATTCGAGTAGTGACCCAATTAGGGTGCTCATCTAATTATCATAACCAATGCAAGCCCCGCAGGCCGTTTCGCGAAAGAAACGTTTCGTGTAATGAAATGTTATCGACTGAGTGAAGACCCACATCTACGCAAACACATTCCTCGGGACAAGATGGCCTTGCTGTTGGTAGGTTTAGCGGCTGTCCTCGCGACGACGGCGTTTACACTTAACGAGTGTTTCATTAGAACACCTTCGTGAGAACATTCGATGTCTTTCTAAGCCACAACAGCAAGGATAAGCTACTCGTTCGTCGTTTGGCGCAGATGCTCAAAGAACAGGGTATTTCAGTGTGGTTGGACGAGTGGGAACTGGTCCCAGGCAGACCTTGGCAGGAGGCTCTTGAGGAAATCATTCAAACGACAAAATCTGTAGCTGTTCTTTTGGGCCCCAATGGGCTTGGGCCATGGGAGATTCCGGAGATGCGGGCCTGTTTGTCTGAATTCGTGAGTAGGCAGCTCCCTGTTATTCCAGTTCTGCTGCCAGGCATTGAACGGCCACCAGACTTGCCACTCTTCCTGAAACAATTTACATGGGTCGATTTTCGTGATGAATCCAGTTTTGAAGCGAATGTTGAAATACTGATATGGGGGATCACCGGTGAGAAGCCGCGCACACTCAGTGCGGAGGCCCCCAAAAGGTGTAATCTAATCACGTCTCCTAAGAACATTCAGTTCGGAGGAGATGCGAATTTGCCCATTTTCGTTGGCCTAGCTCGCCGACATTGTGAAAATTACAAATCTCTTTTGGCGGACCTCAGCAGTTTCGACGGTGAGGAATGCCTTCCTCGGGATGTTTGTGGTATCAGTCGACATACCTCTGACCTAGAGTCAGATAGGCAAGAACGGTGGTCTCGCAGTAGTATAGTTACACAGCTGCTTGTTCACGAGGACGACCTTATCGAACAACTCGCTTCCCGATCACGGCGGAGACTTTGGGTTTTGGGCAGCGGCGGCATAGGTAAGACCGAGTTTTCGAGAATGATCGCTCTCCGACTGGCTCAGAGATTCTGCGAGGAACCCGAGACTGGCATAGTCCCTATTCTAATAGATTTAAAATCGCTTGATCCTTCCGCGGCTTGCAATAGCCCAGATCGCTTGCTCAAAAACCATCTTGTCCAGGATGATTTCCAATGGGTCCGCTCTTACATGGCCGCTAGTAGGGTTGCGTTCATCCTCGATGGATTGGACGAACTGAGGTTAGACCGACAATCCTTCAACGATGCGTTGGTCAAGCTCATTCATCAATGGCGTGCGTGCGTCTTCGTGGTCACCAGCCGCGGCGACTCGATCGAGCCTGGACTAACGCAGACGTACTGCTTTGTTCAAGAATCCGTTCACATCCTGAAGCCAATCACACTAGAAGAAGCAAAGGCATATGTCACAGCATTCTTCAGATGTAATAAATGCGACGGACGTGAAACGTTGCTCTTAAGGTTGCTGGAGGACAATCCGATTATTCGCGAGATGCTCTGCACCTCGCCGCTTCTACTAGCGATGGCAAGTCGCGTTTATCTGGCAAACGAGAAGATTACATCGAATCCATTGGACCTTCTAGAGCGAGGGTTGAGTGTAGTCTTCGAACGGCGTCGTTCTAAGTATGGTGAGATTGCACAAGAGCCTCCCGAAGACACGACTTGCTTTAGTGTTATCTCCTGTCTTGCCGCCAACGCAATCATTGGCTACGATGGAGAGGAAAAAATATCGCTAAAATTCTCTCGGCAAGATGCTATAGCATGGCTACGTGCAAATAGCGCTGAGTTGGAATTAGCAGGTATCGTCATCGATTCAGATGATGCAGCACGACGGCTGATTCTCCAGCTAATACCTGGATCAGGCGTATTGGCTTGGGCTTCGCGCGATACTATTACGTTTAGCCACCGAGTGTTGGCTGAATTCTTTGCAGCACGGTGGATCGTAGAAGCGGGCTATCCACGCTGGCCGTATCACGAAGATGATTACACTCAACTACACGACGTTCAAAATAGACAAATCGCTGATTTTTTTGGGGATCACTATTGGCCACTCGAGTTTCATGGTATCCGATACTGGATGTTTTACCTGCTAGAGCGCCGAAGACCGGATCTGTTTGTAGCGCTGATCCAGTGGCAAAGATGCTCATTAACTCGCTTAGCAAATAGCATTCCTCCGTCAATAGCCATCGCAAGTGACGCTTTTATCATAGCCAACCGATTACTCCGCTCAATTCAAAAACTCCGAAACATTAAGTCAGACGCTTTAGCAGATGAAATCTTTGATGAACTGGTTGATGAGATTGGTCTGGAGACTATCGCGAAACTAACTTCGCCTCCGATAATTCTGCAAGTATGCTCCCACCGGCACCTCCAAACGACACTGCGGTTTTTCTATTCTGGATCACAGTATCAAAGACATTCCGAGATCGCATACAGAATAATGCCGCTTATGCTACAGACTTATTATGGTCGTCTGGATAAATGCGGCAAATTGATTGGAGTAAAGGATGCGTGGAATATTGCGCTCGATTATAGCTACTATCTACTACAGGCAAAGTATGAGGGCACTTTAGCTTGGGGGTTAAACCTTTCTAGCTTGCAGAATAGGTTCCAATTATCGGAAGAAGATAAAAGGGTCCTAATAGAATGCATGGAAGATTCTTTTTGTCCCACCCGTGGTATGCCTCTTTGGGATATACTGTCGTTCCTTCTAGTAAAACCTCTTAAGGATTTTGATTTTTTATCTCTGCTTCGCTCATTGTTAGAAAACATCGGAACCGATGACAAACCAGAACAATCTTTTGTAGAGGCGGCCATGCTCCTTCACTCCGAATCAGACTCCGAATTAAGTTTCGTTGCAACGGTGACAGAGATTTTCTTTCACCGTATGAGGGATAACTGCCCGCAGCGGCTAGGTTATTCATTGAGTAAGTTTTTATGCATACGCCAACCAAATACTGCTTTGCTAGAAAAGCTTTGCTACATTCCTGAACGCCTTATGGAAGAGGGTCGGATCAGTGACACAATCGGCTCTGAGCTTGCTCGAGTTATAGCAAATTGCATTTCTGATTCTACTTGGATTGAGGATTCAATCGCAGAGAACATTTTGGCAGACCTTTATGACAAATGCAATTGCAAGAAGGCAGTGCTGGGCCGAGCCACATGCTTCAAATCTAGCAGCGTTCTCTTCGAGATTGCGAGAGATCTAGCTACCCAATCATTGTATGAAGAGTTTTGGCAGAGTGAAGAGACCACAATGCTGAGACTAGACTGGCTTAGATCGCTAGATTTTGAACGGTTTAGAGAGATTCGAGATCGAACGATTCAGCATGCGGAATGTACCCTGAGTGAAGGCGCCGATAAAATAGCTGGAGAACTTGCGGTTTTGATTCTCCGCGCAAAGAAGGTCCGTCAGATGATTGAGTTTCCTCTATCCTCGCTTTCGCTAGCAGTGGACGTGCTAATGAAGGCCATCAAAGAGTTTGGATCTGAGCTAACGAATACCGACATTTGGAACGGTTTCTCCCGACACACGGCTAGTTGGCGCCTTGATATGGAATTGCTTTGTAGACTTTCAATGTTCAAGGACCCGTTCGATCATAAGCAGGAAGCCCAGTTTTTGATATTGATTCTCAGCTGGGCTCGTGTTCAGCAAAACGACTTGGGCGAGCTTCCCGACATAGTTATTGAGCGCCTGTGCGAAGTCGGCCTCGAAGAGGATCTCAATTGGATAGAGAGTGAACCTGTAAGCGAAATACTCCGACGGTTTGTTCTGCTGGCCATTCGTTTTAGGACTGGTGGGCCGCTTATCGATGCACACAAGGTAATCAGACTTGCTGCTTCCAGATGGGGTGACGATACTGAAACTCGGTATGCGTGCATCGATCTCGTTACCCAAAGTGTCCGATCGGCGACACACTCTTCTGTGCTTGAGGCTGCGGGGCAAGCGCTCCTTGAAAGCTGGCCGGGAGACTACGACGTGCTTCGAGATATCGTACAGGCCGGCCTTGGTTCTATTGTCATCCAATCCGATTCGTGGAGCCGCTGGATGATACTTTGGGAGAGCGAGCGGACCACCTGGCTGCCTGATTGCACGAGCGGATTTCAGCGAATTCCGATAAACCTCAAGTCTGGGAATAGTGGGCACTTGATCCTCTTTTTACGAGAAGACGTTCGTTGCGGACTTCCGGGTGAATTAGCCAGCTCTGCGTGGAAAAGTACGATTGCTCGGAGAAAAGAATCCCACCGAAGTTGAGCAGAATTTTCAACGTTCAAGATAGCCAAAAGGCACGGGAGTATTGGTGCAATAATCGAAGATCTAGCTATAGCTAGAGGCCGAGCTTATCCCCAGGAATATTGTCCCAAGCTTCCTTTTGCTCAATGTAGCGAAGCGCTGTTCGCGAATCCTTCCAACCACCAAGCTGCGGCTTCGATCCGCAAGGTCAATTGGCCTGAGGTTTGGCCTGACGGAACGCTGTAGGTGTTCGTCTCAAACAGTCCAA
>JBCCEO010000528.1:0-6136 GCA_039030255.1 Planctomycetota bacterium
GGATCTGGTCGTCCAACCCGGTCATCTGCCAGCGGATCAGCGACAGCGGGATGACGCCCGCCGCGTTGAGCTCGGCGAAGAAGTCGCGCAGCACGAAGTCCTCGCCGCGCTCGTCGGCCCACACGTGGGCTCGATGAAATCGGAATCCCTGATCTCCAATGTCACTTTCGCGACCTCGATCCAGATCAAGTTGCCCGAGTCTTGGGAAGTACTGGCATTTATCTCGTGCAAAGTTCTGCAACTATTGAAAGCGGTCATACGGTAGCCGGTATCGACCAAGGATCGGCGTGGCTCTGCCAACACGAAGAGTCGATTTTGGAACCCAAGCGCACGCTGATTGATTTGAATCCTGGTGCGCCCTATGTCGCCGGAGATCGCGAGGAATGAAGACAGCGACTCGAATTCTGCTGTTCACGCTTTGCTTGATGCTTTCCGCGTGCATGCCGCCAGGCCAAAGGCTGCTAGACATCTCCATTGAAGTCGACGGGCAAGCCAAAATTGAAGCAATCTACGGCGTTCCCGATTACACGCCAGTCGAAGACATGTGGGATGAATTGTCGGTTGTCGAATTCCAATGCAGTCCAGAGGAAGCTGCGGGAATCTTCGAGTCCTACGGGTCGATCGAAGGCGAAGTAGTTATCACAATCCGTCACGTCCAGGATGTACTCGCCAGTTCGACTGTAAACGACCTCTTGATGGTCCAAGGCCGAAACAAGGCAAGCTGGAAGATTTCTCCTGACGAGATTCAGCGCCTAAACGCAAATTCACAGCAGCAATGAGCCGAGCTTTACTCCATTAGGCTGGCTCACGAATTCTGAGGTCCAATAATTACGCCTTTCCGGTCGCAATCTCATACATGCTCGCCGAACATTCTTGAATTGCTTTCTTGAGTTCTGGGTAAGCCTCTCCCTGGGCATTCATAAGTCCTGAGTGCTGGCGAGCTTGCTTGCGCCCAATCTGCTGCGTTGCATCGAGTAAACCGCAGTAGTGCCAACCAACAAACTCGGGCCGCGCAAAGGCTTTTAAAAAGAACTCTACCGTCCATTCCACGCGTTGTTGCAAACTATCCGCGATGGGCCCAAAGGGTCGCGGCATGAAGGGTGCGATCATCGTGAAGGCAGCATCGCCGTTGATTAGCGGCTGGTTCGCAATCTTGGACCAACGATCCAAGCCCGGTTGCTGCACCTCGTAGCGAGCATACATTTGGTACATCACGACATCGGTGTATTTGCTGGTAATGGGTAACACCGTGTCCATCGTATCGGTGTTTCCATTGAGTTTGTCGCCGATAAACATGTGATTCGGATCGTAACGTCGAATCGCATCCCGTGCCGTTGAATAATACTTGTCGACGACTCGTTGCAAGAACACAACGTTGTCACGAGTTTCATTCGCGTTGGACAAATCTGTATCAGGCCGCCAATTGACGGCAGACGCTAGCTCGGCGAACGTAGCGAATTTGGTTCCGTATGTCCTGTTAAACCCATCTATCTGATCAAGGTACAAATCGCGAACTGTTTCAACATAAGCCAACTTGCCCTCGGCATCCGCCCCAAGGTTGCGCAGTCGTCGTGGCCAACCAATTCGAGACTCGCGACGGGCACCACCAATAACATCCGGCCTTTCACGGCAGTCTTCTTCGGTCAAGAGCGGACAGTCCGTCATCGTATAGCCGAGTAAGAATGGATCCTCGGGTGCAACCGACTCTTTAGCCATCGCATCACAGCGCGACGCAAAATCCGGAGCAAATACGTCAAGAAAATTCGTGTCAGGGATATCCGATTTCCAGTGCGGGATATCTACGAATTTGATTGGACGCATATAGGCGATGGCAGGTTTCGGCCGATTCAAGACGTTGAGCGAAGTGTGCACACCTGCAGTATTGAAACCGTAATCTTCACAAGTTGCCAAAAACCACTTGCGGAGCGCAGGCATAAACTTTGGCCAATCTTTGATATCTTCGATGCCGAATTCAGCTTGCCAAGTTTCGCGATTAAAATCCTGCTGCCAAATATCCGAGTGCAAATGGTTGATTCCGAAGCTTAGGAAAGCGCTGCCTTCCGGCGTGACCAGCCACCAACGCTGGCCGTCATGCTCCGTTCGAAAGAAATCTGTCGCCTCGAAGGATTTTTCCTTCCAGCCGCCGAATCGATCCAGCTCAAGTCGGCTGGCAGCAACGCAACTTTGGCTAGCGCTTAGCCCAGCTTGACCGAGAATTGCTGCCAATAGAACTTGTTTGAATTCGCGACGCTTCATTGATCTGTTTCCTTGGTTCCATCATAAGCCCAGTCTTGCTCAGGGTCGCGTTTTCCAACGCCCATGACGGCAGGTAGTTCTGTCGGATAATTCGACTTGGGGTTGAAATGCTCGACAAGCACTCGGTCCTGCTGGAGTGTGATGCGTTCGATTGCATTATCGAAGATTATTAGTGTGTCGCCGTCTTGCCGCACTAGCTTACCGTTTTCTTTGAGCCTTCCGTCTGCCATTATGGTTCTTACGTGTTGCGTTTCGTTCGTATAACGGAACGTCCATTGCCCGATTAGCTTTGGCAGCACGGCTTCAAGATTCTCCCCCTCCGCCGCTGGGCGCGAAAAATCTTGGTCGGCTTGAATAAACCCCAGAGCATCCAAGTCGTTTCCCTTGAGACCATGAATTCCAATAATGGGATTGCCCGTGAATCCACAGAGCAACTCAGGACTTCCGCGAAGCCCACCGACCCAGTCAGAACGGCAGGTTGAATCGGGATTGAGCCGACCGCCTTTTATCTCCATAAACAGCAGGCGCATGCCATCTATTCGATTTCCCCATTTAGAAATCACCCCAGCGACGGCGAAGCCTGACTTGGCCCTTAATTCATGTGGCTTGCCCCAGGGATTACCATACCACTTGCCAAGGAATTCTCCTTCGCGCCCCAAGTAGATGGGCTGGATGGCTTTAATCGTTAGGTGGCTGGCATAATGACGCGACTCGGTGTATCTGAAGCCTATCAAGACCGCTGGCTGCTCGGGCAAATCCTTGAATTCACCGCCACGTTTCCCACCGATACGATTGCTGTGAACGACCTTGCCTTTTTGCCGGAGCGATTCGACGTTGACTAAGAGTTGCTCTAGCTGTTCGTCTGAAACAGCAGCAGGTGGCGTGGCAGTTAGATCTGTTGTAGCACGAGCCAGCCTGTTCTCTGGTTGGGAATCTGAGATCGAGATTGCGGGATATTGAAAAGCCGCAAGTCGGATGTTTTCGAAACGGTGGCGAGGTCCAGAGCCATCCATGGGGCCCAAGATCAATCCGCCTTCTCCCGGTTTCAGTTTGCTGCGAAAGTCGTCGCCCTTAAAAGTTGTCTTATCCCAACTGGAGCCGAGCCAGAATCCTTTCTTGCCCGTTTTTAACTTGAGCGCTTTCACGTCGTCAACTCTGTGAGTACAAATCAAGAAGCCCGCAATCCATAGTTCATACTGACCTTCGGCATTGAGCCTGCTAAGCACGGCTTGGGGTTTATCAGCAGGCAAGGGCAGGATCTCGAGTGCTCCGTCCGCGAGTTCTACAGGTTCATTTGTGTCCGGATTACCCCAGCCAATTTCACTCCAATCACCACCGCGGTGGATGGAAACTGTGGAACCAACGAGCGAGACGACGACCTGCCCATTCTTGAATGGATGGATGACTTGAAAACCGAATCCACTTGCATCCCGCTGAAACAGAAATTGCCACTGTGTTCCCGCTCCCTTGATTAGCTCCTTTGTTTGCACCACAAAGCCAGCTGAGCCGCGGCGCCCATCGCCGGGTGGTCCGGTAAACGCCATTGCATTTACTTCAAGTTCCGTTGGCATTGTTTTGGCGTGCAATACGTCGCAAATGAGAACTGAGTTTTCGACGCGCGCTGACAAATCAACGATAGGCTGGGCGAGCGCCCGTGTGCTGGCCAGCGCTGTGAGGAGAATAAATGCTAAATAGTGTGCGTGTCGCATTTCGATCTTCGTTCCTTACCAGAATTCGGCTACTCGCCTTCCGTTGTTTGCGAAGAGAAGATGAGCCTGTTTCCAAAGGGATCTTCGATGTTCATGTCAGTGTTGCGTCCGACGTAACGCGGATCCACCAAGCAGGGTTTGGGATAGTCCGCATTCTTCGCGATCAAATAATCGCAATAGTTCTGCAGTCCTAGGACTGGAATATTCATTTGTGAGACAGGAGAATCCTGGTTTGCATGTCCGTCAAGGTGAATATGCGCCTCGCCCAATCGAACTTGCATAAACACCGGGGCTTCCGGCGTGAAGCGACACTCCCAATCGACTTCGAATCCAAGGTAGTCGAGGTAAAATGCTCGACCGATTACTTCGTCTAGCATTCGCAGAATCGGGCAGGAGGATCGTACTTCGAATCCATGATGTTCCATTGGGCTTTCTTACTATTCGTTTTGCGATCGTCCTATTCTGACCGCAATTCCCTTGAATTGCATCAGTTTGGCGTTCGACCCGCTCTCGAAAGGCGATGGTTCGAACAAGCGATTCTGGACGGAGGCAGGGCGTTTCCTAGAGGATTTTAGCCTTTTTTGAGTCCTTTTGCTTTGCTTGCGGAATCTTGAGCAATCGCTGTCCTGAGCTGGAAACAAGTCGCGATAACCAGGGGCTCCTTTCAAAATTCTTCTGACTTTTCTCACCAAAGTTGGAAACGAATTGCAGCCAATGAGCGTCTGTCTCAATCAACGAGCGACGATTGCTCGTTATGCCTAAGCTGTGCGCAGGTGTACGCGTTCGCCATCGCTGCGAATGCAAGTTCTTAGCCCGCTTATTCGGTGCTACTCTGCGCCAGAAGAACCCCAAAAAACGGAAGGAATAAAAAATGAAGACGCTATTCAAATTAACTTGCTGCATCTTATTGTTTTTATGCGGGCAAACTTATGCTGTTGCAGTCCAAACTGGAGTGAGGGCTGCAATTGCACGGGGCGCTGGTTTGCAAGTCGTACTAAAACAGCCCAAGAGTTCATGGGAAGAGTCATTTGAAACAATTCGCAAATTCGATGTGAATCAGGATGGCACCGAAGACCTGGAATTGCAGTCCTACACTTATCGAGGCCCCAACTTCAAACCGGTCACCTACTTGCGTATGATCACCCTTGAGCAGACGTATATCCTGAAGGCTGGTAAGCCGATGAAGGATGGCGACAAAATCGGCGTTGCAGATTTGCTCAAACCATCTCGTTCGGTCGGTATCTGCACCATCGGATCCCCTATGTCGGAGCCTGGCGCGGAGTCGGTCTACCCGTCCAGCAGACTGTGGTCGGATATGGACTGTATTGCATTTGCTTTGTGCATCAAGACGAAGGCCAAATTGCAGCTGGGCTATGTCTTGCTTACCGTGAAGAAAGATGGGACTATTCGCCTCGGTGAAACACATCTTGAGGAAATTGGATGTGCCCCGGTCACGATCCAAATCCCGAATCCAAATTCGAAGACTTCGTAAGGACTTGCTTGGGCGACCAAACGGTGCACAGTACTCGAGGCAGTTCGTCTTCTCGGATTCCTATGTAGGCGGAAGTGTTTCCATTTGATACGTTACCTTTCGTCCAATAGAAATTCGACGGAGATAAAGTTTTGCATAGTACTGCCAGTGTTGAGATTGATCGGCCAATTGACGAAGTGTTTGAATACACGAACGGGAAAGTCGCTGAGTGGAGTCGCACTGTCGTCGAAGACGAAGTGATTGAAGACAAGGGCGGAGTAGGTGATACCTTTCGTTGCGTGACTGAAGAGAATGGGCAGCGAATGGAGTTTCACGGAACGACAACTGCCTGGGAGCCACCCAAACGTTCGGCAATTCAGTTGATTGGTGACAGTTTCGACATTCAAGCCGAGTATCGCTTTGAGGACTTGAACGGACGCACCAGGGTTACTCAAGAATCCGACGTTTCGGGCAAGGGATTTACTCGCGTCATGTTCTTTCTAATCGGCTGGCTGCTGACAAAGCAAGGTTGTAAGGCAGCACAAAGCGAGTTGGAAAGTCTCAAAGAAAAACTGGAATCCGGCGCTGGCTTGCAAAGATAGAACGCCGCGCTGGAGTGCAGGCTTTAGCCGCTTCCTTTCTGCTCTTTGTATTTCCTAGTTTTTCAAGGCCTTACAACGCGCAACCACTAGAATGCCCA
>JBCCEO010000529.1:0-6123 GCA_039030255.1 Planctomycetota bacterium
AGGTAAAATTGCTTTTTCACGCATCAGGAGGACAGACGCAAATGCAAAGTTTTTGCCACTTTCTGAGACAAGCATCTCATTCTGAGACTGAATCATTCAGGCTACGTACGAACATTTAGCAAAATGATTGTCTATTCCACAGACGCCCCTATTTATCATCGCCCTGTAGGGACGATTCTGCTGATTTCACTCAGCGTTTTGGGCTTTTTCTATGCTCTTTCGAACCCAGAGCGGTCGTCGCCAATCCAGCAGCCTAGACAATTCGATCCCGGAAATCGACGGGCCCAAAATCAAGATATGGAGGCGCCAAAATGGAATGAAGACGACTTCGCGCTAACGGACGAATCGGCGGAAAAAGCGCCCCCGACAGTCACGGAAAATGATGCGGATGAATTGGACACTCAGCCAAAAAAGAGTCTGCTCTCAGAACTACCGCCTCTGCGTTTGCGACTCCATCCAGACACGTTGAATCCACTCCAGTGGTTTACCAGCCCGTTAGTTCATGACAGCCCGTTTGCCTTAATCATCAATGGGATTGCGCTCTGGGCATTTGGGATGTTGGTTGAGGGCAAAGTCGGGACGCGTGTCTTTCTGGCAATCTTTTTTGCTCTGGCTGGAGGTCAGGCCGCGCTTTTGCAGGTGATGATGATCGCCTCCTCAGCTGAGTACCCAATCAGTGGAGCCTCGGCAGGAATCCTCGGGCTAATGGGACTTTCGGTCGTGTGGGCGCCGAAGAACAACGTGGAAGTTTGGTTCGGATTTTGGATCGGCAGCCATGATGTTCCTATCTTGATGTACGGCTTCATTCAATTCGCCCTGAGCTTGATCTTCGGTCATATCGGTGCAATCTTCGGACTGGCCTTCGGCTTAGGACTTGGCTTTGTATGGCTTCGACGCAAATGGGTCGATTGCGAAGGCTGGGACTTAGTCTCTGTCATGAAGAATGAACATGACAAACCCAATCGAACGCAGGAAGAGCAAGATGTCGAGCAGGAAGCTCAGGAACTCGTGCGTGACTCGCTCGGAAACGAACATCAGAAAAAGGAAGCAGCGAAGAAACGGGCTCGACGTGAGGCTCAAGTATCGACGCAAGACAAGCAGAGCTCTGATTCTCCTAGCATCGCAACTATGACCGTCGGCGAAGCCGCAAGCACGCTCATGGACCGCTTGGCCAACCGACCGGGCAAGGAGCCTGAAACTCCGATTGAAGACCTCGTTCTCTCGGCCGAACAGCGACTTGAGCTCGTCCGCGAAAACGTCGAAGAACTCATTTTAGACGGACATCACGAAGCTGCGATCAAAATGATGAAAAAGTTGGACCACGAAGGAACTCCGGTGCAACTTTCGCAACCCGCTTTGGCCAAGCTACTGCGTGACCTAACTGCGGCCAAGGAGTTTAATCGCGTCATCCCATGGATGCTTGAACACATAGAACGATTTGATGTACAGCGCACGACCTTACGACTGAATCTTGCCAAATTGCACCTTCATTTGGAAAAGCCCAAAAAGGCGTTGCATTTTTTGCGCGAAATTGAACGCGCTAGCCTCAATGAAATCGAAACTGCAAACTTCCGCAAACTAGTAGGACTCGCAAAAAAGCAAATCGCTGAAGGTGTGATCGAAATCAGTGAGAATTAACTTCAAGCAAATTGAGCGGCTTTCTTAGTCACCAACAAGGCGAATCAGCGTGTCGAATATTCCAGATAGAATGCTATCGCGCACCGAGAATCTGCTATCTTAGGCGTCACCATGACTGCCGAATTCCAGATCCGAATCTACCGCAACCACGAGCTGTCTTATACGGGCATTTTAACGAAGCGTCTGGAAATTGGGCGGCAGCGTCCAGGCGAGCCAGAACCCTATGAGCTACTTCGTGATAGCAATCGAATCATCATTGCCCCCTTAGACGAAAAGCTCGTCTCGCGTGAGCATTTGGAACTCTCGATAGCTGAAGAAGAATCAGAAGGTTCCGAGCAGATCGCAATTCGGAACCTTAGCAAGAAACGTTCGGTTCACCTCAAATCTTTTGGCAAACTCGCTCCCCAGCAGGACGTCACTCTGAGTTCGCCACTGATGATTTCCTTTGAAGACTTTGCGATTCGTGTTGAAAGTGTGCTGGAATCGGCATGGTTAACCAAAACATTGATGCAGCCTACGCTTGCCCCAACCCTGACATCCGACTCCACGCCTGCGCCACAGTTAAGCATGATGGCCCAGCAATCGTTCTTGCATGCTACGGAGGACGACCATAGTACGGAACAACTCATTCACTGGCTGAGCCAAATGATGGGCGTCCTGCAAAGTGCTGCCAGCAGCTCCGATTTCCTGGCGGAATCCGTGAAGGCGGTCAACGCGATTCTGGGGCTTGATCAAATTGATGCACTAACCTACGAAAATGACAACTGGCAAGTTGAATACTCGGAATCGTCCTCCTCGTCAGTTCGACTGAGCTCCGATAGCAAATTTCCAAGTCGAACCATCCTCAATGAGGTTCTCGATAAAAAGTCAACTATCTATCAAGTCCCCAGCACAGCAGCTGGATCCGCTAGCCTACTGGGAATCAAAGCGCTGGTTGCATCACCAATCCTGAACCCAAGTGGCGAATGTATCGGCGCTTTGTATGGAGCGAGATTCAGCAACGCTACAAATCCAGTCCCGCAAATTTCCGAGCTTGAAGCAACCATGGTAGAAGTCCTCGCCTGTTCAGCCGCAGCGGGAATCGCCAGGCAGAAGCAGCAAGAACAAGCCTTGGAAGCAAAATTTCGATTCGAACAATTTTTTACGCCCGAACTCGCTCGCGAACTCGAATCCAATCCAAGTATGCTGGAGGGCACGGACTCAGAAATCAGCGTGATGTTCTGCGATATAGCCGGCTTTAGCTCGATCAGCAATCGTGTTGGACCACGCATCACCATGCAATGGATCAGTGACATCATGGATCGCCTGTCGGGCGTTGTGCTGGACCATGAGGGCGTTGTGGTCGATTACATTGGGGACGAATTAATGGCCATGTGGGGAGCCCCCAAAGCACAGCCGGACCATGCGCGGCGCGCCTGCTCCGCCGCGCGTTCTTTCTTGGAATGCAAAGCCGAAATGGATCGTAAGTGGCTATCCGAAGTGGGGCAAGCAATCGACTTTCGAGTCGGAATCTGCTCTGGAGTCGCCAGCGTCGGAAATGTCGGTACGACCAAACGTCTCAAATACGGCCCTGTCGGAAACACGGTCAACTTGGCCAGCCGCTTGCAGAGCGCGGCAAAACAATTCGGGGTCAAACAGCTGATCAGCCATGACACGGCCTCTGCAATAGAGCACAGCCCAAAGCTTGCCCTGCGACCGCTGGGCACGGCTACTTTCGTCAATATCCCCAATCCTCGGCCAATTTACGAATTGGGATCTGCGGATGACCTCGAATTTCAAGCCATCTCGAAAGGATTCAAGAAAGTGCTTTACTCCATCGAAGCGGGAGCGATGGCAGAGGCAAGAAAAGAACTTCATTCGCTACTGAAATTGACACCTCATGATCAAGCGACTCAGATGCTACTGAAGAAGATCACCTCTGAAAAGTTGGACCGAAATTGTTTGTGGCCACTGGACCAGAAGTAGCCTTCGCGTGCACGTATGACTGAACTCTTTATCTATCCAGTCATTTTTCTAATCGCCCTGTGGTCCTCCGGTGCATTATATTTCGACGTCGGTGACGGAGGTTGGAAAGGATGGGGATTGTTCGGACTATGCTGGATCGCAGCGTCGGCAGCCGTCCTACTATTAACACCTCTGCTGGCGGCTTTTGCGGTTGGCATCACATTCACCCTATTCTTGCTCTGGTGGCTTCGCCAAGAGCCTTCGCACGAGCGTGCTTGGGATGCTTGTTTTGATCGGCTGCCCAAAGTTTCCCGAGAAGGTAAAACCATTCGCGTGACCAACATGCGACATTCCCGCTACGTCTCCCAAGGAAAATGCGAGGTGCATTGGGAAGAGCGTTGCTTCGATCTTTCCAAACTCCAGGCCGTGGATGCCATGATTATTTTCTGGGGAGGCACTTGGAAGTGCCATCCAATGGCCATTTTCGACTTTGGCACCGATGGAAAGCTTTGCTTTTCCATCGAAGTCCGATATCGCGAAGGAGAAGAGTTCGGAATTCTACCCGGTATATACCGACAAAATGAACTGATGTACGTTGTCTGCGACGAACGCGATGCCATCCTGAGGCGCTGCATCTACTATGCAGATATCGATTGCTACCTCTATCGCTTGCAGTCCGACATTGAATTCGCCCGCGGTCTGCTAGAAGAGTACATTGCTGCAACGAACGAGATTTTTGAAAACCCAAAGTGGTATCACGCTTTCTGCAGCAACTGCACCACCGAGATTATTCGCAATCGGAGAGAGGAAGTTCCGTGGGACTGGCGCATGCTGCTCAATGGTCGTTTCGATAAGATGCTCTACGACAAACAGCTTCTCTTGAACTCGCTGCCATTCGACGAGCTTAAGGCCAAGAGTCGGGTTAATGAGATCGCTCAGTCCGCCCAATACGAGCACTTTGCGGAGGAAATTCGAAAGAGATTGCCCGGGTTCGATGAACACGACAGGGCGAAATCGAAAGCCGAGCCAGACGGAGAATCCAAAGTCGCTGAGAGCCCTGGAGCGAGCAAAGCGTAACCATTGGACCGATTCGGCCCGACAGAGCTACCGTTGCGCGCACCGTTCTATTTAAATTTCGTGTGTATAATCGCATCCACTTTATCTCTCCCCCTTGGACCTGGGCTTGTAGCATGAGACTTCCTTTTTGCACTCTGCCGAGCGTTGCTCGACCGTTCGTTTTCCTGATCATGAGCATCGTGGTGCTGTCGCCCCGATTCTCGATGAACCTTTTCGCCCAGGAAGAAACCATGCCAGAGCCGCCCATTGGCACTTACGATCGCCCCGGTGAAAAGAAACAATCTCGAAGCGTGACCTACGCCAAACACGGTATGGCGGCGACGAGCGACCTGCGAGCTACACAAGCGGCCCTCGAAATCTTGCAACAAGGAGGATCGGCCGTGGATGCAGCAATTGCAGCTAACGCCGTGCTTGGCGTTGTTGAGCCCATGAGCTGCGGGATTGGAGGCGATCTGTTTTCTATTTGCTGGTCACCCGAAGACAAAGAACTAACGGGACTCAATGCCAGCGGTCGCTCCCCAATGTCGATATCCATCGAGGAAATGAAGAAACGCGACCTGGATTATATTCCAACTTTTGGGCCCTTGGCTTGGTCCGTACCAGGCTGCGTCGCGGGCTGGAAGGATCTGCATAATCGCTACGGCAAACTGCCTTGGGAGGCCATCTTTGAACCTGCCATTCGCTTGGCCGAAGAAGGATTTCCCGTCGCGCCCGTAATCGCAGGCTACTGGAAATCTGCCGAAGAGCGCATGCAGGAAACGCCTGAAGCCGCCGCGACGTTTTTGATCGACGGAAAGGCTCCTGCCGAAGGAGACATCTTCCGCAATCCCAACTTGGCCAACACCTACCGACGCATCGCTAAGTTCGGGTCCGAAGATTTCTACTCGGGCGAAATCGCAAAACAAATCGATCGCTACAGCCGCTCGCAGGAAGACGGATTCCTGCGACTGTCCGATCTCCAATCGCATAAAAACGAGTGGGTCGAACCCGTCGGCACGCAGTACCGAGGCCACGAGGTTTGGGAATTGCCGCCGAACGGGCAAGGCATCGCCGCGCTTCAGATTCTGAATTTGATTGAACCCTACGATGTGAAGTCCATGGGCTGGGGCTCGCCTGAGTGGTCTCATCTCTTCGTCGAAGCCAAGAAACTCGCCTTTGCCGATCGCGCGAAATTCTACGCCGATATGGCCATGGCCGACGTTCCGCTGGAGAGCCTGATATCGAAGAAGTATGCCGAGCAGCGACGCAAGCTAATCAATTCTGACAAGGCGTTAGTCGGTGTTCCGGCTGGCGATCCTAAGCTCGTGCATGGCGATACTATTTATCTTTGTGTGGTCGACAAGGACCGGAATTGCTGCTCTTTGATTCAAAGCAATTACTGGGGATTCGGAAGTGCTCGCGTGCCAGGCAAGACCCGATTGTGAGAGAACCCAATCGCCAGGAAGCACCACCTTTGGAGACCAC
>JBCCEO010000530.1:0-6105 GCA_039030255.1 Planctomycetota bacterium
ATTCTCTTAGCGCTCAGAAGTCTAGGCCGGAGCCAATATTTGGGTAGGCTTTGGAATAAATGCATTATCTTCGGCGCCGCCGAAGGGAAATTCCAAATGCAGCCGAAAAGAGTGCGAAGGCAGAGCTGGGTTCTGGAACAGCGAATTGAACTTCACTAACCATAACCCAACGGTTGCTGCCACCGACGAACTGCCGCCTAATCGTGACGTCGAAAGAGTTCCCCGTTAGTCCCGCCGTATTCACAACTGACGAAAAAGGACCGTTGCCTGCCGGATCAATCACAGTGTGATTGATCGAGGTGAGCCCATTGGAAATGATCACAGAGGCTGGATTGTCAACGCCACCGAACTGTGCATCATCGAAGAAAAGTTCCAAGCTCGAAAGTGCGACGGGGTTGGCAAACTCAAATGTTATTGTGGGATCAATCGACTGCCAACCGACATATCTCCCGTGCTGAGCATTCCAGTTTTGAGTCGCTACGATTCCGTCCGTCAAATCGCCAAGCCCTCCGGAAAGCGGAGCCAGCGGAGTGTTGTTGTCACCAGTGCCATTGTATGTGTCGTCGAAGAAGTTGGGCACATCACCGCCCAATTCTCCATTGAGAAGAGAATAGCTAGATGGCGTAACAACTACTTCCGCGTAGATCGAAGATCCTTGGCCGACGAAGCAACAAACGCCTGCAACCAGAATTAGTCCAAGATTGTAAGCATACGCACGTCTGAATAAGAGTTTTCTCATAATTTGATGTCCCCACATTTTGGTAGTGAAATAAGATTCGGACGAACTCTAGGTACGCAGATCTTTAGGGGCCAATTTGCTGGTGCAACGCTAAGTTGTTACGAGGTAAGCAGTTGCGTCGAATCCGCCTTTATTTCGTTCGTATTTCCCCGCTATTTCTGCTAAGTTGAACACTGCGCCGACCAAATACCAAGTGTCCAAGAGTGAATCAACAATGAGCCAAGACAGTTCGTTCAACGTCTCCTATTTCAAAGAGACTTTTGAAATACATTTCTCCGACGACAAACTTGTCTTATTCGCTGCATCGGCGGGTGTAAGTAGCAAGACTGTAGCGAACCATTTGAAAGGGAGACTTTCTCCATCGCAAAAGACCGTTGAAAAGTACGCAACAGTTTTCGCGAAATACCAAGCGACAAGTGTTTGCGAAGAAATCTTTCAGCTAACAACTGGCTCTTCATCTGCAAATGTCGAAAAAGAAGCATCACAATCTGAGTGTTCAGAAAGCGAAAGGAAGCGTCATCCGCTCTTGCGGCAAAACTATGTCGGTTGGCCCATAGCAACGTCGATGCTGCTGTTGACTGGGCTACTTGGCTATGTCACCTGGGTGTGGGAAAGCAATCTTGTGTATTACAACAACCATGAGAGTCGAATCGAGTCAACAGGTACTTGGGAGGGTTGGCAACGCTCCGACCGGCAACTTAATCCCGATCGTAATTCGGTGCATGTCACCCGGGGGCCTAGAGATGGTTTGCTAATTGCATGCAAGGATATGGAGCCGCCCGGTGACGGCGCTGGAACGTGCCTCTGGGGTCAGGTGCGGGATGTATCGGAAATGAAAGTCACCGATTTTGAACTAAAAGTAAGCTTTAGAACCGACGTAGGTAGCCGCGCAATTTCACACGATTATCAAGGTTCCGAGTCAGTACGAATTCACGTTCACGACCTCGAGGAAAACGGATGGTTGATTGTATTTGCGCGCGACTTTGGTAATCGGGTTTATCCAAAGTTAAAGATTCTCGCGTATCCTCAGAAGGATGGTGACCTGCGTCCACCAAGAACGACATCGGGCGCCATGATACTAGAGAATTGGAGCCCCCGTGATGCAATTACTCTTTCCCTAGCAAGGTTAGACCAGGAGATCGTTCTCGAAGCACGGACCGAAGATTCAGACACACTGGAAATCCTTCGAGTAGCTGATGTCTCTAGCATGGGAAAACTGCAGAAAATACACATACAGACGGGTGGGTTTCGTCATGCTCGGGTCGATACAGAATTCCTTTCATCATTTCTTTACCGGCTCTAGAGAGTTGTCCGCATTGTCGTTCTTAAAGGGCTTTATTCCTAAGATTGTGTCATCTTTATCCGTCACTGGACTCGAAGTACCTGAGGGATCGGATCGGACCCTCTGTTGCCAATGAGCCAACACAGTCCTTGAAGGGAAAGAAGGAGTGTAGGTCCAGATTGCAAGCTAGATCAAATTGCGGCTCGTTCAGAGAAACGATGGATTTCTGGCTCAATGGAAAGTTCACCTGAAATGAATCAAGTGGCAATTGAAGTCCAAGACCGGTCGCTTTGAGTACTGCTTCTTTTCGCGTCCAGTAGGTCAAGAACATTCGCGAAGATTCACTCGTCGGTACTGAGACTAGGCTTTCACATTCATCTGCCGTGAAAAACTGATGGGCAATTTCCCTCGCATCCTCAATTTGTCGGTATGCCTCTACGTCCACCCCGAGCATTGAGTGCCGCGAGAACGCGATGACGCATTTATCACCTGAGTGTGAGACGTTAAAGCTGACGGAATTTGATTTACTAGTTTGCAAAAGAGGTTTGCCCTGCGTCCCATAACTAAACGTTATAGCCGCTGGTTGTATGCCAATATACTGCGCTAAAAGCCGCCTTAAGTTGGCGCGGGAAAAAAGTGACATCTGGCGCGTCTGCAGGCACTGGATTCTCTGCGCCCGTTGCACTTCCGATGGTGCAAGTACGGCTTCATAACTCGCTGATGTGTCCGTCGGGTCAATTGACATTGTCCAAATGTGTACATGACCCTCTTCAAGATTTGGAGTATTGATCATGTTTCGCGTCGCCGAGCTTGGGTGCCTTTCGCCCTTTTTCAAGAGCTTTTCATGCAGCTTGATCCGATTCTAGGTGGGCCAAAAACGTTTATGGTCCCAAGGAGTCCGCGGTAGGTCGATCTTGCCAAGAGCAGGCAAGGGCTCAGCAATTTGATGCCAATGCAGGTCGGCTCCCGCTTCGAAGAGTCGACTAAGTGTGCGAAGGATGCCTCTCCGAGGATCAGCCAAGTCGAACACAGAGTTCTCTGTATCGATTCCGAGAACAACTTGAACATGCGTGTCGCGTGATGGTGTTGAGGTAAGGGCACTTCCTCCGGCGAAGCTACCATCCAGATCGTTTAAGCGTCGATAAGCTTCATGCACTGAAATAACTTGGGACACTGCGTCGGCGGCAAATTTTCCCGTCCCACAACTTGTCAATTCTTGAAACTCACAGCCCCATCTCTTCAGGACTCGAGCACAAGCTAACTGAAGGGCAAACCATTGGTAAACAGGCAGTTCTTCTCGGGCCGTGAGTTCAGAGGTGATGGCCTGCCACTCTTCTCGAAACGCTGAATTATTATCCGAAAGAGTCTTCGGAAGATGGTTCAAATCGAATCCGCAAGGAACTGAATCGAAGTGAAGATGCAAAGACTTGAGTTCGGAGTAGAGCCCCGGTTCCCCGAACGTTTTGGTAGTAGCTTCTCGTAGACTAGTCAAAGCGGAGTCAGCACTGCTGCAAACTAAAGCTTTTCGAAAACGCAAGGGAGTTCGCTGTAAGTAGCTGGCCCGACAAATGTTTAACCATTCGGTAGGTCGCGTTTCAAAAACCTCACTATACTTTTCGATTAAGAGACTCAGTGATTGTTCGCTTTGCGCTGATACGAGCAACAACTCTTGACTCGTGTCTGTGTTTGGCTCTTCTGGTCGGGCTTGTGCATTTGCAGATTGGCGTGGTTGCAACTCCATTCCCTGTTCGACAATGGCATGGACGTTAGTTCCGGTCATCCCAAAACTACTAATGGCTCCTATTCGCTTTCGCTCGCCGTCGTTTTGCTGCCAGCAAAGGTCGTCCGCGCTTAGTTGCAAGTCGGGATTTAGCCTTTCGATTTCGGGGTTGATTCGATTCAAGTGCGGATTGCGAAAACTTTTGCCGTGACGCAAGCAAAGCAACAGTTTCAACAAGCCGGTTAAGCCAGCCACTGACTCTGTATGTCCCAGGTTTGCCTTCACTGAGCCGAGCAGAGGAGGGCTTGCTGGATCGCCGTAAACACGATTGATTGCGGCAACTTCAATAGGATCTCCGAGAGGGGTCCCTGTGCCATGGCATTCGATGTAACCGATTTGGGAAGGGGAAACATTCGCGGATTCCAGCGCAGTTTTCATCACGTTTTCTTGCGCCGTCCCATTGGGAACGGTATAACCCGCGCTCGCACCATCATGGTTGCTAGCTGTTCCACGTACGATTCCGAGGATTCTGTTGCCGTCTCGAACTGCATCACTCTGGCGTTTCAAGGTGACAATCACGGCTCCTTCACTTCTTGTGTAGCCGTCCGCTGCAGCATCAAAAGTCCGGCACCTTCCTGTGGGGGAAAGCGCTCTTACTCTAGAGAGCCCAATGTGCATGTTGGGTGTGAGAATCAGATTGGCACCTCCCACCACCGCGACCTCTGAGTCTCCCTGTTTTAGGCTGTCGCAAGCCAGATGTAGTGCCATGAGACTGGACGAGCAGGTCGTGTCAACCGCGAGTGCCGGACCATGAAAGCCCCAATGGTGGGAGATCCTACCCGCGGCGGACGCGGGATGCGTTCCAAGTCCAACGAATCCGTCGATTTTGGCCGGGTCTTGGGTTGGGTTTAGTAGTGTCTGGTATTCACTCACTCCAGACCCTACAAAAACTCCGACGCGTCGATCCTTCAGGGTATCAACGGCGATCCCCGAATCTTCAAAAGCTTCCCAAGTCAGCTCGAGCAACAGGCGATGCTGAGGGTCTGTTGAGATGGCTTCGCGGGGACTCATTCGGAAGAATCGGGCATCGAATTGATCGGCCGAGTCGATGAATCCACCCCACCGACTATAGGTGGATCCAAGGGCGTTTGGATCACTGTTGTACCATTGGTCCACGGGCCACCTTGTTGACGGAACTTCCGAAATAGCATCACCACCGCGTTCCAGCAAAGATTCAAGGTCGTCGAGCGAGGCTATCTTGCCCGGAAGTCTGCAAGCAAGTCCAACTATTGCAACGGATTCCTCTTGTTTGGCTGAGAGAGAAGTCGTCGCCGATTGAGATGTTTGTTTTCCGGCCAAGTAGGCAGCGAGTCGTTGTTTGGTTGGATGGTCGAACAGTGCAGTGGGAGACACCGTACGACCTAGCCGATTACCAAGCTGTTGCGCAAGATTGACGATCGCTAGCGAGCCAAGTCCTTGCGCCGCAAATCCCGAGTGCGTCGAACTATCTTGAGCCGCATTGGAAAGGTGTTCTTGCAGTAGCTCTTCAATGAGCGTTTCAATGGATTCAGCGCTTTGCGCTTCGACGGGCGGCGATGTCTCGATCCGCGAGTGGTTGAGCACTGGGGCCTCTTCGTGAATCCAATGTTTGTGCTTTTCAAACGGATAGAGCGGAAGCGGGACTCGGGCGCTAGGGCGTTCATGAAATGTCGCCCAGTGGATTTCTTGCCCCAAGTTGTAAACCTGAGCGACTGCTTCACAGAAACCTCGCCATTGCTCCTCTCTCTTATTGGGAGCGGATGCAATAATCGTGGTTTGTTTTCCGAGGTGGCGGCGCGTCAGTTGGCAGAGTGTGTTCGTTGGGCCGACTTCCAGGAAGATTGGCTGGCAGTCCTTATCTGCAGTCTCTTCCGCGTTCTGTACACAGTCCGCAAATCGCACGGTTTGGCTGATGTGGTTTTTCCAATACTCTGCGTCTGGGGCCAGTGCATGTAGACTACCTGACACGCCAGAGTAAAGCGGAATCTGAGGCTCTTTGTAGGTGAGTTCATCAATGCGCTCGTGAAACGGCTCAAGAATGTCTTGCATCAACGGTGAATGGAAGGCATGGGAAACTTTTAAACGCGTGCCAAGAATGAACTCCGACTCAAGCTCGGTCAGCACTTGATCCAAAGTCTCCGTATCACCAGACAGGACGAGGTTTTCCTTCGAGTTTACCGCAGCAACTGAGAGCTGTGCAGCATGTGGCTGGATGTAGCCTTCGATCGTTTCCAGTGGACATGCAACCGCGGCCATTGCGCCTTGACGAGGCAGGGAATTCATCAGTTCGGCACGAGCGGCAACGAGAGTATTCGCATCCTCAAG
>JBCCEO010000531.1:0-6097 GCA_039030255.1 Planctomycetota bacterium
CACGCGGCTTGCAAGAGCCGGTTATAGGTTTTTCATGGAGGCAGGCAGCTTAGAACAATTAATAACGACCGGAGCAGATTCATCAACCAGTGTATCAAGTGTATTAACAAGTTCTTGCTGAGTAACAGGTTTCGAAGCAATAGAATCAAGATCATCAATTAGCAATAACTTGCACTTCCGATACTTATTCTTAAAACTATCCAGGTCGTCGACTTCGATGGCAGCAAGAAGATCAGAGGAAAACGAGTCACCGCTACAAATGGCCAAGGGTCTCTGAGAAGTAGCTCTAGACCAGTGAACGGCCAGGGTTATAGACAGAGCAGTCTTGCCGGTGCCACGATCGCCGTAAAACACAACGGGTGACGAATCGACTAAGTCACGAAGCGAACTAGAGTCGAACAAGTGAACGAGCGAAGCTAGTTTTTCACCAACGGCGTAAGACGGAACTATCCAGTCATCGAGAGAAATACTTGGCAGGAGGCGACGTGTCGAAGCGGGTAATTCAAGAGGTATCAGCGAACAAGGAGGCTTGGAGTCGGACATGAGTTTAAAGCCGGTGACTAGATTCTAAGCGTTCTTCAGGGCGGCATCGCCCATAGCGCGACATTTAAGAACGGCTTCGACAATCAAATCAGAGCCAAGCTCTATTTCTTGTTCAGTCGTAAACTTGGAAAAACTAAATCGCAAGGAACCAAGAATCAAATCGTCAGGCAGTCCCATGGCAACCAAACTTCCCGAGGGTTTACCGGACCCGCTAGAGCAGGCCGAACCGGTGCTGCAAGCGAGGCCTTTCAAATCAAGTGACATCTGCAGCGCTTGACGATCAATACCAGGAAATGCAACATTGGAAGTATGCGGAAGTCGAGGAGCGTTGGCGGCAACGATAGTAGCATCACAGTCGGTCACCATGCGGTTTTCAAAGCGATCGCGAAGGAGTTGTAGGTGCTCATAAAATCCCTCTCGCTGTTTGGCAACAATCTCGGATACGGCGCAGGCTAAACCAGCAGCGGGAATAACAGGTTCAGTACCTGCACGAATACCAAGTTGTTGGCCTCCACCTACGATCATAGGATCTATATCAATCCCAGGTGCAAGAACGAGCGCACCAACACCGACAGGACCATGAATTTTATGTCCCGTCAGCGAAACAGCCGAAAGACCACAATCGTTCATATCGACTGGTATTTTCCCAACAGCTTGAACAATGTCGGAGTGAACAGGAATGTCAAACTCATGGCATATATTGCAAATAGCTTTTAAATCTTGGAGGACACCCGTTTCGTTGTTGCCCATCATGATGCTGACACAAGAAACACGTTGTCCAGCAGCGTGGATCTCACGAATCCAAAGCTCTAAGAGATTCAAATCACAAATGCCATCGTTGCTTACCGGAAGGATTCGAAAACGATCTTGAGAACCCGCAAAGTGCCGCGCGGCTTCGATAACGCTAGGATGATCAGTGCCACCAACGATAATGGTACCAGGGCGCTTTTGATTGAGACCATAAATGGCCAAGTTGTTAGACTCGGTACCACCGCTATTCAGAATGATTTGTGCAGAAGCGAAAGAAGTGCAAGGAGCACCGATGGAATTCAATATGTCTTCTTTAGCTTGTTCCAAAAAGCAGAGAGCTTGCCTACCAGGGCGATGCTGGCTAGCGGGATTGTAGATACCCAGCAAACTAAGCTCGTGCATTCTGTTAGCGACGACAGGATCTAAACATGTCGTTGCATTGTTGTCAAAGTAAATGGTCTTCATCAAAACGATTCTATTTCACTTTGGGAAGCCGAAGATTCGGGTTTGTCGTTAGCTTTGTAGGCCACGGCAGCTTCGAGCATTTGTATTATATGAGCGTCGTCAGCACTGGAGCTTGTAGCTCGGCGAGACTCAGCTTCGCGGACTATTTCTTCATGCGCATGGTCGAGAACAGCGGAAGAGAATTCTTTGTCATCCAAATCGAGCAAAGCAATTTCAAATAAATCAGGTAGCTGAGCGTACATGTCAAAACTGGCAAAATCTTGAACAATGGGCCAAAACGCAGCAGCTTTCTTAGGATTTTGCGTAGACCAATTCGTCCAATGCTGACTGAAGTTGGCATCGGTAAGCGAAATCAAATCGACAAGAATACGGGCGTCACCAGAAACGACCGACAGATCATAAGAAACCAAGTCCCAATTGTTTTTGGCATAGGTTGAGGTAAGGCAGCTACTAATGCTGGGATCGATAGTAGAACCGAACGTAGCTCGCGTCCAACCCGTGTAACTATATGGTGCAGAATAACGAATCCCAGTTAATTGGATGTTGGTGAAGGGATCGCGGCGAAAAGTAAAACGTCTCAATTGCAGCGACTTCGTATTCAGCTCGACTCCAGAGACACTGGTAAACTGGAAATAGAAAAATCCAAACAGGCAGGAGCAAAGCAAGCTTACAGTGAGAATTGCGAATCGATTGCGAAAAAGCCAAGATCGCCAAGTCAATTCCTTCAGCAAGGAATCTACCGAAGCGTCTTTTTTCGGGGAAATTGATGTAGCCTGAGTATTCATGAGGATATTAATCTACTCAGAAAGCATGTTCATTTTTGTGACCCTCTAGGGTAATCCAAGATGCAGTCGAATGGCTCAAAATTACTACCGAGCAGTCGTGATCGGAGATTGCATTCCGCAGTAGGGAATCAGACTCAGGGAAACCAACGCTACTGGTTTTTTATACATTATATGGGCCAAGGGCCCACACAGGGAAACGACGAAATAGGACAAGGGGGCGAAGAGAGCACGCATTCGAAGCTTCAAAGACTAGAAGCGGTACTTTTCCTTAGTCGCGAAGGACTCCCGCTTCGGAAACTGGCCAAGCTGGCTGGGTTGGCGGACGGAACGGAAGCACGTACACTGATTCGCGAGTTAAATCAACGCTTAGACGAACAGGGAAGGGCGTTTCGAGTCGAAGAAATAGCCGGAGGCTACGCACTTTTGACCCGTCCGCAATTCGCAGATTGGCTGCGTCGATTTGACTACGTACCAGGCGAGCGAAAACTCAGTCAAACAGCCTTGGAAACTCTAGCGGTCGTGGCTTACCGACAACCGGTTCCGCGGGCTGAAATAGAGTCCATCCGCGGTGTGAGTACTTCCGAAGTTCTAAAACAACTTATGGAACTAGAACTAGTACGCATCCATAGTCGAAGCGAAGAATTGGGCCGTCCTTACCTATATGGTACAACACGTCGTTTTTTGCAGATGTTTGGTTTACGATCTATAGATCGATTGCCGAGAATGTCTTGGGTGAACGAACCACATGCTGCCCCAGCCATCCTAGACGTAGAGCAAACGGAAACAGAGGATTCCGCTATGACCCACACTTTGTTAATGAATGGACCGAACGGAACTCTCGATGAAGCGTCCGGGCAAACGGCCGTGGTAGTAGATCCATCCTTGGAAGTAGCCCAGGGAAGCGAAATCCAAGCCATCGAAGATGAAGAGAACGATGGGTTCTACGCGGACGAAGATGACGAAGAAGAAGACGGCTTTGATTCCTATGACGATGAATGGGACGAGGAGGAAGACGATGACGACGACGATGATGACGACGACGATGACGATGAAGGCTTCGACAAAGACTCAGAGTGGCAAGAGGTCGATGATGACGACGACGGATGGAACGAAGACGACGAAGATGATGAAGACGACGATGAAGACGACTGGGAAGACGATGACGACGACGAAGAAGAGGATTGGGACTAGTTTTCACCGCGACACTGAATGAATTGCCCTCTTCGCCTTCAGTAAATCGATGGGACTAATTAAGCTAGCCGAAAGGCTGGCTTTTTGTTTTTGGACAGCGAGCAGCACTATCCAATCTGGCAGCTTTCCTTATCGGGCTATCATCGTCTCTTTATCCAGTTGCTTTAATCCTAGATAATGTGTTGTGAAAGGCGCTTCATAAACGCCCGCGACGCCGATCGGCTTTACCCTTACCACCAATTTCCTTAGGTAAGCGAGGTGCACATGCTTTCAGGGGTGACAGTCTCGTGTTTTGTCCTGAGCTATCTGGTCGTGATGGCGATGGAAACAGCCAAGGTCTTCCTTAAACTCCCTGGCAAGAACATGCTACTGATAGGCATGTTGATCGCTGGAATTTTTGCGCATAGCGTATTCTTAATCAATTCTTTCCTCGATCCAGACTCCGTAAAACTACTTGCCAACTGGTTCCAGTGGAGCGTCATGGCGGCTTGGTGTTTGGCCGTAGCCTATCTTGTGCTCATCCTCAGGAATCCATCGAATGCATCGGGATTGTTTTTGATACCACTGATTCTCGCGCTCATAGGCTTGGGCATGATCTTGCGGGAACAGACCGATTTCTCTTCGGCGCGTAGCGTATGGACCATGGTCCATGGGAGTAGTTTGCTTCTCGGAACCATGTTTATATGTTTCGGTCTCTCCTTCGGAATCATGTATTTGCTTCAATCGGCCAGGTTGAAATCCAAGGGAAAAAAGCGTCGATCAAGACTCAAACTACCGCCCCTTGAATTCTTGCAATCGATGAATCGACTTAGCCTCATCACGACGACGATAGCTCTTGGTTTTGGAATGCTTTCCGGAATAGCACTCAATCAACAAAAGCAAGAGCAATTCAATTGGTTGGATACTGGCGTTCTATTCACGCTCGCGCTGTTCCTTTGGAGCCTAGTCGCGATGGCATTTGAGCTGGCCGCCAAAGGATCACTTGGCGGCCGACGCAGTGCGTATCTGGTGATATCCAATTTCGTGTTTATGGTGTTGGTATTAAGCATCGTAGTTTTGACTTCGCACGGACACAAAGATGGAAGTGAAGGGGCTACCACACCTCAGGCGATCCCCAATTCACAACCTCCAGGATTCACTGACGCCCATGATTTGACATTGGCTCATTCAGCATTCAGGAGGCAGAATTCCTGATGCATTTGGCGATGGTTGGCTGGAGCTATCAACAGACTCCAGTGGAAATACGGGAACGCTTGGCGTTTAGCAATGAACAAGCCTTTGAAGCGTTACAAGAGTTTACGAAACGATTTCCAAACCTGGAATCCGTACTCTTGAGCACGTGCAATCGAGTCGAATTGTACTGCGCAGCATCCGGCGCATCGACGCTACCCGAAACAGCAGAAATAGGCGGATTCATTACCGATTTTCACGGGCTCTCTTACTCAGAATTGCAAGCACATGTAACAAGCCTTAGCGGATCAGACTCTATACGCCATTTGTTCACCGTAGCTGCTAGCTTGGACAGTATGGTTATCGGAGAGGCTCAGATTCTGTCCCAAGTAAAGGCAGCTTATGAACTGGCTTGTCAAGGCACTTCGGTTGCAAAGCATATGCACAGTGTTTTTCAGCGGGCGGCGCTGGTAGCAAAACGCGTAGCCACCGAAACGGAAATCCATCAGAAGCGGGTAAGCGTGCCAAGTGTGGCTGTCAGCGAAATCGCAACCGACTTTTTTGAACGTTTCGACCCGGTAGACCCCTCTCGCACATTTGCTACGCTGGAAGATTTTGAAAGGTGTGAGCTCGGAGGAATCCATACCAATGGGAACGAAATTTCCTCTCGACTGTACAATCCTTTGGATCGCGCCTGGTGCCGAGACCAGGCATTGAACCCCAGCAAGGTCCATCACGAGGGACCCTTTGTGTCCGCTTGGAGTACTTCGGAATGGGTCATGACCATCGGGAAGGCCGTTTTTGACAAAATCACCAATGATTTCATTGGCTGTATTGCTGTTGGTTTTGTGCTCGACTCCATCGATAATGTTCTGCACGCTTCCAAGACCACCGAACATTCGGAGGTTTCCGTGATTCGATTCAACGAAAACGGAGATGTGGTTGCCTCGACGGCTTGGAATCGTAGCGAATCTACCGAGACAAAGTCTATCAACGACCTCAACGTGGGCCTCACACAAGAATCCTATC
Source organism: Planctomycetota bacterium (assembly GCA_039030255.1). GTDB lineage: Bacteria > Planctomycetota > Planctomycetia > Pirellulales > Pirellulaceae > Aureliella. The sequence goes on from JBCCEO010000531.1 coordinate 5,934, forward strand.
AGACATTCCGCAAGCTCGTGAATTACAGAATGCCCTGGGATCCCGACGAAACGATCAAGAAATACGAAAAACATCTGCTGAATGTGGATGGATATCTGGTTGCTGCCTATCCCATGCCCCCGGTGCCAGAAACCTACGACCCAATTTATGCTCCCGAGTTCCTG
>JBCCEO010000532.1:0-6087 GCA_039030255.1 Planctomycetota bacterium
AGAAGAGCTTCAAGCAGATGGCTTGCTTCGATGTGCGGATTGCCAAGTTCGGAAGCACTGTTTTGCGCAGAGACAATTGCTTGCTGAGCCTTGGCTGTCAATTTGTCGAAATGAAATGTCATACTTGATTCTCCCTTCGATATGCGCGGACGATTTAGCGGCCACAATGACTGACGTCTGCCAATCTGACGATCGCCGCGCCGCAAGATCACATAAAACTCTATGTACAAACGGGATGCCAAACTTGGGAATCAGCGGCAAAAAACGAGCAATATCAAAAGAAAAGGCCAAGACTCGCTTTGCGTTCTATTGTCAATACAAATCATATTTGGACGCGGGCACGAAAAAACGGGAGGCGTTGAAAACGCTCTCCCGTTTGGATCCATGATTATGCTCTGCCGTAGAGGCTTGGAAGAATTCACATGTCGTGAACCAAGTTATTCGTTCTTGACTTCGAATTCCGCATCGATAGCATCGTCGTCCCCACCGCCCTCAGTAGGAGCCTCTGAAGACTCTGGAGCATCAGGCGAAGCGGCACCTGCTTTTTCGTAGAGAACTTTTCCAAACGCCTGAGCTGCCTGTTCTAGTTCGGAAGTTGCGGACTTGATCTGCTCGACGTCCTCTGTCGTGATTGCCTGCTTAAGCTTTTCGATTGACGCGTTTAGGGGGGCTTTATCGTCATCGGAAAGCTTTTCGTCGTTTTCCGCAATTTGCTTTTCCAGTTGATAAACTAGATGCTGTCCCTTGTTGCGTGCTTCGGCCAATTCGAATTGTCGGCGATCTTCTTCTGCATTCTCTTCTGCGTCCTTCTGCATCCGATCAATTTCATCGGTAGAAAGGCCAGAGGATTGCTCGATGCGGACGGAGGCTTCTTTGCCTGTGCCGAGGTCGCGAGCCGAGACGTTGAGGATTCCGTTTTGGTCGATATCAAACTTTACTTCAATCTGAGGGACGCCGCGTGGAGCTGGCGGAAGGCCTTCCAGATTGAATTCGCCTAGCAGGCGGTTCTGCGTTGCCATTTTTCGCTCGCCTTGGAAAACGCGAACCGTGACGGCAGTTTGGTTATCGGCGGCAGTCGAGAAGGTATTCTTTCGCTCTGCAGGGATCGTCGTATTACGTTCGATCAATGCAGTCATTACCCCGCCTTCTGTTTCGATTCCAAGGGTCAATGGAGTTACGTCTAAGAGCAAGACGTCCGTGCGATCACCGGCGAGAACACTACCTTGAATTGCAGCGCCGATGGAGACAACTTCGTCCGGATTGACGCCCTGGTGAGGATCTTTGCCGAAGATTTCTTTGACGACCTCACGAACCTTGGGTACTCGCGTCGAGCCACCGACCAGGACGACTTCGTCAATTTCACTCGGACTTAGCTTGGCATCTTGCAAGGCTTGCAGGACGGGCTTCTTGCAGCGTTCAATCAAGCTATCGACGAGCTCTTCAAACTTGGCGCGTGTTAGTTTGAGTTGTAAGTGTTTAGGGCCGCTCGCATCGGCGGTGATGAACGGTAGATTAAGATCCGTTTCAGGAACGGTACTGAGTTCCTTCTTGGCTTTTTCGCAGGCTTCTTGCAAACGCTGCAGAGACATGGGATCGGATCGAAGATCGATACCGTTATCTTTCTTGAATTCATCGGCAACATGATTGACAATCGCCTCGTCAAAGTCATCTCCACCCAGGTGCGTGTCACCGCTTGTGGAAATAACCTCGAAGACCTTGCTTTGGTTTTCGCCTTCACCCGTTGAAGCGACTTCAAGAACGGAGACGTCAAAGGTACCGCCGCCTAAATCGAAGACGGCAATCTTGTGGTCTCTTTCCTTGTCCAAGCCGTAGGCCAGTGCCGCAGCCGTTGGTTCGTTGATGATTCGAGCGACTTCAAGTCCGGCGATTTGGCCAGCATCTTTGGTGGCTTGACGCTGCGCGTCGTTGAAATAGGCCGGAACTGTAATTACCGCCTTGCTTACGCGATGCCCGAGATAGGATTCTGCCGCTTCTTTAAGCTTGCGAAGGACCTTTGCTGAAACTTCTTGCGGCGTAAGTTCCTCGTCACCAATCTTGATCTTCACATACTCATTGGCGTCGCCAGTTACCTCATACGGCACCATCTTTTCCTCGGATTGCACTTCCGAGTGACGGCGACCCATGAAGCGTTTGGCTGAATAAACTGTGCGACGTGGGTTTGTAACCGCTTGGCGTCGGGCTGGTTCACCAACGATGACTTCATCTTTATCCGAGTAGGCGACCACGCTGGGCGTAAGTCGATTGCCTTCAGCATTTGGGATGACTTTGACTTCAGAACCTTCCATGATCGCAACCACAGAGTTCGTGGTTCCCAGGTCGATTCCGATGATTTTTTCACCCTGTGCCATGTCCTTGTCTCCTTAGTTCTCTCTGTTCAGCTACTGCGATGGCAGTACTGGAAAGCCGTGTAAATCAGTTGGACGATTAAATTAGATTGTCTTATGAGTGCCTGAGCGGGTGCGCCAAGCCCATGGCCCAAGACTCGATTTTGGGTGGCAGTAAGACGCACTTTCTTCCACTGTATGCAAGCTGCGTGCCAAAACCCGTCTCGCGTAAGTCAATTGGTTTGCCCTAGGCAAATTTGGCCTGTAATTGCGTAGATTGCTGGCAACGGTACGATTATTCCTTCTCTTGCGGCGCAAGGCGCCGTTCCTTGGTAGATTCCGACTTTGATTCGCATGAAACACAAGAATCGCGTGCCAATTTGACAGATGGCACTGCGCTGCGTGAATTGTATCGATTGAGTCGGAGAGTGGTTCAGGAGCGCCAACATGGCAGTGGATGATCGTTATGGCTCGATTCAGGACATTGACGAACGGATTCTCGAATTGCTTCAGGCACGCGTTGCCCGACTCAAGTTGGACGATGAGCTCAACGGGTTTGCCGAGGTTCCTGAATCCGAGTTGCTTCAGGATTACGCTAGTACTTTGGGAGCAAGCGTTAGCGAACTAAGTCAACTATGTTGGCATTTTCACAGCCTTTCCTTGCGACTTACCCAGGACCAGAAAGCGATTGGATTCTTGGGGCCAGACTACAGTTACAGCTACTTGGCCGCAGTCAAATACTTCGGCATGTCTGCCAACCTCCGGCCTGTCGCAACGATCGCGGACGGGTTTGATTTGGTGGAACGAGGGCAAGTGGAATTTGCGGTGGTCCCAATTGAGAATTCGACAGATGGCCGCATTGTTGAATCGCTGGGAAAGTTCTCCAGTTCGCCCGTGAAGATCTGTGGTGAAGTTCTGATGCCCATCCACCACTGCTTGCTGGCTACGTGCACGCGTGAGGAGATCACTCGGGTGGTGAGTAAGCCTGAGGCTCTGTCCCAGTGCCGCGAGTGGTTGGAGCACAATCTACCCGCTGCGAAGACCGAGAGTTGCAAGAGCACGGCAGACGCGGCAAGAATGGCTGCGGAAACGAAAGGAGTGGCGGCTATTGCCAGTGCGGAAGCTGGTGTGCACTACGGCTTACAATTGGTGGACGCCAAAATCGAGGACAATGTCCACAATTTGACCCGGTTCTTTGTGATTGGCAACATGCAAAAGCCGACAAGCGGCAATGATAAGACCGCGCTGCGTTTTCAACTGGAGCACCGTCCTGGTTCCTTGGCTAGTGCCATGATTCTCTTCCACGAAGCGGATATCAATATGACCTGGATCGAGTCGTTTCCGTTGCACAACAAGCCGAGTGAGTACCTGTTCTTTGTCGAATTAGAGGGGCACCAAGAAGATGCATCCGTGGCAAGTGCTATCGAGAAACTGCGCAAGGAATCGCGAGAATTGCATATACTCGGATCGTATCCCAGAAGTGCCCAGCATGACTAATGGATAGAATAATATCGAGCCACGTTGGCGGCCCAAGTTGCCAGCTAAATCGGCTTAGTCTTGCCGACCTTTCCACGCTTGCTGTGTGATCTCGGTTTCGCTTGAAAAATCGACCAGTGCATCGATCTGTTTTTTTAAGTCGGCTTCCTGTCCTTCCATCTCGAGCAAGATCTTGTGGGCGCTTTCGACGATTTCCCCGATCGTGGCTTGCAGTTCCTCTTCGTCGATTTTTCCCTTGCGATCCGTTTCGAAGATCAATGCCTTGGTAATCAATGCATGAGCACGGATGAAGGATTCTATATCTGGATCGTCAATCGTCCTTTGAACTGCATTCAATGCATCCGCAGAATTGCCTTGTCGCTCGTAGGCGCGAGCGAGGTGTATGTTGGCCATTGCGATATACGATTGGGATTCTGAGTCTGTTTTGGGGGCCGGGAAATAGTTTTTTACAGCTTTCCATTTATCCACGCGCGATGCTTGGAGTTGGTGTGTTAGCGCATAGGCAAATTGAGCCTCGGCGCTGTCCATTTTGATGACACCACCAATCAGCTCATTCTTGGGAATTGCGATCGGACGTTGGCGTGTCAACAGCACGCCAAGAACAAAACACAACAGTGCCACTGTAGCCGTAGCGATACGGGGAAGAATTTTGCCGCTTTTGGCCGCTTGTCGCCTACGCAAAAGAGCCCGCAACTCCATGGTAGCTTGGAGCGAGGCCGGGTGTCCAACCTCGCTTGCCCGCGGTAACGGGATTGTTTGTTCTGGCCATATCTCCTGCAGATCGGTGATGCGATTATTACGCACGAAATCGAGAACCTGGGTGGGGGTGTCGAATCGTTCTTGCGGATCTTTTTGTAACAGTCGATTGACTAGGGTTATGAGCGATTCAGGCAGCCCTTCACGAAAATCTGTAATGGCCGGGACTTCACTCTGGGTATGCATCATTGCCAGAGCTAACTGTGTATCTCCCGTGAAGGGTGGGCGACCGGCAATCATGTGATAAATGGTGACGCCCAGGGAGTAGAGGTCGCTGCGTACATCGACGTCTTGCCCCTGAATTTGTTCTGGACTCATGTACATGGGCGTACCCATCGTAGTACCAGCCCTCGTAAGCTTGGGATCGTCGCCCAGGAGTGTCCTTGCCAAGCCAAAATCGGCGACTTTGACTTCGCCGTCCTTGGTTAGCATGATGTTTTCAGGTTTTATATCGCGATGCACGATTCCACTGGCTGCCGATTTGTTCAGTGCGGCTAGGATTTGCAAGACGATGCTCAGAACTTCGGGCAAGTCGAGCTTGCGATCTTCCTGGGAACCATCCGACTCAAGCGGGTCGAAGGCAAGATACTGACGCAAGTTCGCACCAGCAATAAACTCTTGGGCGATGAACTGAAGTTCCCCATCGCGACCCACGTCATAGACTTGCACAATGTTGGGATGGACTAGTGAAGCTGCCGACCTCGCCTCGTTCAAGAAACGCTTCAAATTCACTTCATCGGTGGCCAACGAAGCTCGAAGAATCTTGATAGCAGCTGGCCGTTGAAGGTCCTCGTGAATCGCATAAAACACGTCTGCCATTCCACCACTACCCAAGCGGTGCTCAATGCGATAGCGCCCCACGAGCGTGCCTGGCTCGATCGTGCTGGATTCGGAATGAGAAGGTGTGGAACTCATTTGGGTCTTTGAGAACTTGCTACTTGACTAGTGCTATTGTACTGCTTTTGGCAACTTGGGGTCGCGTATGCCGACTATTGGCGTGCCAAAGTTTTCGGCTTCAGGACTAGTCCTGGTCGGACTCCATTTTGCGAGCAACGCAATCACTCAACTCAAGCAACTGTTGGGGAGTGAGCTGTTCAGCGCGGGCCTGTGCGTCCAAGTTGAGTTCGGCCATCACTTCGTCTACTTCCGGCTTGCCCAAATCTGGTTTGACCGCGCTGACCAGAGCGGAACGCAGGTATTTTCTGCGGTGTAGGAAAGTGTTTCGAATGAGTCGATGGAAGAACTCTGGATCTGAAATGCGACGCCGCATGATTTTTTGCGGCTGGATGTCCAATATGGCCGATTCGACTTTAGGGGCAGGCCAGAACACGCTTGGCGGCATGACTCGCACGATGCTTGCTTTACACTGGGACTGAATCCAGACCGAAAGCGCGCTGTAATCTTTCGTTCTTGGTTTAGCGGTGATTCGCTGTGCGAGTTCCTTTTGGATGGTTGCCACCATCCGATTGGGCCAGGGTTCGATGTCCAG
>JBCCEO010000533.1:0-6075 GCA_039030255.1 Planctomycetota bacterium
AGTTTCGAGAAAAGCGATTAGCAAAACAAGTTTCAGCCGAATTGAAGGCACTACTGGAAAACAAATCGCAGGACTTCAAGCATAAGACTCAGCCGGGCAAATGGCATTCGCTGGAAGTCCGGATTAAGGACACGACGATGTCGCTTTCGATGGACGGCAAGGAAGTTGGCTCCTTCAAGTCGGAAGGTATTGGGCACCCAACAAAACGAATGCTGCGTTTGTCTGTTCCTAAGCAAGTCTACGTGGACGACATCCAGATCCTGCGATTGGAGTAACCTGAAATCCAAGCAGAGTAAACCGTACAAATCACCGCGCTTTTCCGCCTATGCCTCCAACTCAGACCAAACCGATTCCGAAACTAACCTCCAGCTCATTCCGCTGCGGAAGCTAACCTCCATCGTGTTAGCGTGAACCCCGGTTCAGCGGCTTTCAAAACCCGAAAACGCTGACGCAAGAAAACATCCTCGGATACGATTGTGATTCGAGGATGTTTGTTGTTGTTCATTCTTCCGAAACCTAGCAGGCCGTTATCGCCAGTCGAGAACTCGGAAAATACCTTGGCGGGCTCGAATAGCTTCAGGCAATGCAAGGATTTGTTCTCGGTAGAAAGCCAGTATCAGGCCGCCGCCAAACATGACAGCTCCGCCGCCCAAAATGGCTGTCGCAACAGTGTTCACTTGTTGCCATGGTACAAGCACGATGAAGGTAGCGAAATACAAGCCCGTCATGCCTCCCCCGACGATCGTCGTCCATCTCAACTGAAGCATCAGTCCCAGGACTAGGAGCAGCACGCTGCAGAAGAGGAATCCGAATTCATCGAGCACGACGAAGTGTTCGTAGTAGCGGTGAATCATCGTTGCGATGGCCAGCGGAACGGTCACCATCAAGGATCCTAGGACAAGAGCCGTGCCGACCATATCGCTTTGGGCCTCCTGCTTCTGTTCTCGGTACCAGCCGACGTGTCCCAGCGCGAGCAACACCAACCCACCGAGGACTGAGAACAACTCGACTTTTTGCCACGGCCCAAGATCGAGGGTTCCGAGCGTTGCTGCTGCAAAGAGCAATAAGTGTACTGAGGAGATTACTCCGTACCACACCCTGCCCGCATCGAAGCGACTGAGCAGCAAACTGGAGAATCCGACGACTACCAAAAGAGCACACAAGGGCGAAAGAGCACCTCCGATGCTTTCCCTCGCTCCATCGGCCATCGCTGCAAATTGGAACAGCCCGTAGCAAGCAGCCGCAGCCATAGCAACGCTCGTCAGCAAATTAGCACTGTAGAGAACGACGTGGAACAGTCGCGGCCGTTTGCCCGCGTCCTCTAGCTCTTCAACGGTCAATCCGGTCGAGAGCAGGCGTTGGAACAACATCAAGCAAAGCCCAATGCAGGCGGCAACGGCTAAGTACATCTCGAGAGTGCAATCGAAGTAGCCCAGGACTTGGAGGCTACCGAGTGCAGCGCAGCCCAGGGCTGCTACAAGACAACTTGGCTCCTGCCGAGACGCAATGAGATAGAACACCATGGCTTCGACAAACACCAACATCCAAAGCCAATTGCTTGAATCACCTGATCTGAGTAGCAGGTGCTCCAACGAGAAAAGTACTGAAGCCGCAAGTAGGAACATCGCCAAGGTATGAGCGATCCACAACGACGGCGCAGCCGCCGGGCGACTGCCGTACAAATTGGCTGCCAACAGGTAGCCGATCGGCATCAACATCAACATCGGAGCTTGCGAAATCAATTGCTCGACACCCAGGAGTGACAGAGTCGAGCAAGCTGTGATCATCAAGGCGAGGGCAGCACCGGCGAAATGCATGAAGCGAATTCCGACAGAACTATTGGAGAATACTTCAGCCCCGAGTCGCATTGCGACAGCAGCCAAGAACATCGCACCTGCGTAGGCCCAGCTATCGACGATCAGAGCATTTTTTGGCGAGACGCCAACCAGCGAGATGAATTCCCAGAAGCCAATCGTAAGCGGCAAGCAGGCCAAGACTAAACTAAGAGCTGAAATCCCCGGTATTTTGGATTCCCCCTGCGAAAAGAAGTACTGGACGATGTTGGCCACAATGGACGTGATTGCTAATACGATTATTACGGATGCAGCCGTGAGCTCGACTTGTAGCATTTGCACCAACAGGACTTCTGCCCAGATGATCGTGAAGGCAGCAGCTTGAATGTAGATCCCGGACTTTTTCACTACGACATCGGAATAGACGTAAGCGTAGGAAGCGGCTGCGACCAGCATTAGTGCAAGCCAACGTAACTCACCGCACATCGGGGACGGAACTGCGTCTAATCTTTGGTAGATCTCGTTGAAGCCAAAGCCAAACAACCAATCACCAGCCACTTGGGCTCCCAAAATTAGCAGGAGGCCCGAAAACAATTGTAGGTGGCCGACACGGAAAAATGCCGAGCCGAATTCTTTACGACTGAATGCACCTTCTGGGGCCTTGAAAACGCGTTCCAAATGGATCGAAGCGATGCCCAACAAGATTAAGAAGGTGGAGGGTAGGCGAATCTCCCAAAACATCGATGGGCTAGGCGGTATGTCAGCAATCATCAATAGACCGGTTAAGGTCACACCAGCCGAGAAGATGTAGACGAATTTCTTGTCCTTGAGCATCATTGCGGAGCCAGCATATATTCCACACATAAATAAGGCTGGAATCCACAGATGGCCGTCAATGGTTATCAAGTCATTCGAACTGTAATACCAAAGATTCAGTGGCATTACTAAACAGGATAGAAGTGTCAGGGCTTGCCCAACGAGTTCTTTCTTGGTGTATCGCAGGAAGAAGATGCCCGCTCCAAGGCATGCAAGATTTGTAAGTCCCAATACGACAGCTGCAATTGGCGGTGTGATATAGTCGTTCATCCAAAGCAGAATGACTAACCCGACGACCATCAAGCCTCCCCCTATACCCATCAGCCACTGAAGGCTGCGTGGATCAAGCAAGAGTTCGAGCAGATTCCAGCCCTTGCTCTCAGCCTGTCCGTCTTCATTTGGCACTTCCGGATGCGGCGGATTCACGTACTCAAGGTCAGCGAAGCTTTCTTCCCCAGCTGGTTTAGGGTCTTTTGCAGATTCATCAGTCATCTGATTGCCTTCGATAAAGTGCAAGCCATTTTGGTGAGGCGGGCGGAGAGAGAATGGACACAGTGTTTCCCAGAACCAATAATTTGTTTCTGTGGCTTGGGAGAGGGACGAATATCGATACGAATGCAGTTTCAAACTGCAGCGGGGCATGGCATCGCTATAGGGCTAGACTCCATGCACCTGAAAACTTTTTGAATTCCCACAAGATTTTTCGATTGAACACGAACACGCGCGAGACAGAACTTGTAAAGCTGGGTAGTTCAGAGATTCACCCATTCGCCAGATTGTCCAAGCATGATTTTCGTTGGGGGAGAACGAACGCAAAGTTCGACCTCAACATGCAAATCAACTGCCGCAATCTGCAGGTGCATGAGCTTTGAAAGAGAATTCAGAAAAATCTTTCGGGGCACCGTAAAGCCTAGCGCCCGATGGCATCTTGCAGGATAGTTGGTCGTCTGGCTGGGTGTATGCAGCGTCAAATGACACGGTTTTTCATTGGTCACACTGACGTTTTGAAGCAATGATTTCCAAAGCCTTAAAACGACTCTACAGCCCGAATTGACCAGTTTTCCTGTCTGAAAATGGTTTTTGACCTGAAAAACGCGGAAGATAACCCGTTCTGAACAATTCTGGGTTTACGCGCTATTGCTTAACGTAAACAATAACTCAGGCCTCACGGTAGGTCACTGAGACAAGGTAGTCCAGTCGCCTGCAGCTTTAACGAATGTGAACGAATGAGCACCAAACACAGTCGGCGTGATAGTCGCCGCCATTATCGCAAGGCGACCGAACCTAGTGTTCAACCTTCAAACGAGAAGGACGTATCAGACCTTCTGAATGCTTCACCGACAGAAGCCAGCGGCAGCAAATGGGCTTCAGGTCGACCTCACGTAGCACGATCCAACAATATCAACTGGGTCGCATTAGGCTGGCTCATCATGATCCACATTGCTGCTGCTTCGGCAATTTTCATGCCGTGGACATTCAGTTGGTCTGGCCTGGTTCTTGTGTTCGCACTGCATTGGCTTTGTGGCGGAATTGGTATTTGCCTTGGCTATCACCGGATGTTGACCCACAGTAGCTTTAAGACACACCCTTGGGTTCGACGGATGATAGCAACCATTGGTTGCTTAGCGGGCGAAGGGCCTCCTTGCCTTTGGGTAGCGAACCATCGCTTGCACCATGCACGAAGTGACCAAGATGGAGATCCCCATTCGCCTCATGAAGGATCGATTTGGAGTCACGCATTTTGGCTGGCTTTCAAGGTTGGCGGAACGGACGGAACAGAGTACATCAAGCGCTGGGCCCCTGACCTGTATCGCGACCGTTATATCCGCTATCTCGATTATGGTTTTGTTCCAGTTAATTTAGCTCTCTCAGCGCTTCTATTCGGACTTGGCTACGCATGGGGTGGTTCGGAATTGGCCGTGTCCTGGTTGGTCTGGGGCGTTGGAGTCCGCATGGTATTTGTGCTTCATTCCACCTGGCTCGTGAACTCAGCAAGTCACATGTGGGGCTACCGCAACTATGAGACTCGTGATGACAGCCGCAATAACTGGTGGGTCGCTCTGATAACCTACGGCGAAGGCTGGCACAACAACCACCACGCGCATCCCAAAATGGCCAATCACGGTCACAAATGGTGGGAGTTTGACATGACTTTCAACACCATTCGCTTGATGCGATTCTTGGGTTTGGCTTGGGATGTAATTGACTATCGAAACGCGGCTGAACGTCGCGAGAAGCAGAAAGCGGCCTAACCAGCCATCGGAAATTGATCCAAGAAAGCGTGCAGAATTCCTGCACGCTTTTTTATTTTCATTTCCCAATAATGCCAGCACCGAAATGTTCTGGCTTCGCCTCACAGAAGTAATGGCCGGTGACGAAGACGGCAAGCAATGCTATGAGACGGTCGAATTAGATGATTGCATGGGCCGAAATTTGGTCGCAAGCGGATTCGTAGCGAGCGGCACCTTCCTGGCTTTCTAGGGCAATATACTGTTACTTCAAAATTGAAGATGTGTAAAGAAACTACTATGTCTCCTGGGGCTAACCGACGCCTGCTCCCGTCAGGACTTGCGTCCAAAGACTTCTTCTATGTGCGGCAGAACGAAAAGGCGTCTCGCAGGATGGCTTGGAAGGCAAACCCAGACCAAAAACGGAATCAATGTCCCGCCCAGTCCAAGGGCGATTGCCAGCCCGCCGGCGTCCAATATTCCCGCGATCCCGACGACAGCAAGTAGTAAAGCGAAGAAATTGAGTAGAACTAGGCTCAGTCCACTGGCAATCGCAATGATACAGCGGACAAAATTTTCCGGGAAACGTTCATGACCTAAGGAAGGAACGCAATAAGTCGCAAGCAATGTGAAGAGACCCAAAAGCAAAAGGAGTGCTATTTTGAGAAAGTCATTCGGTATGTAAGCGAGAACAGCACCAACTGTGACGACGGGGCCTGCTGATTGCGTCATCCACGGAAGGTCATTGCAGTGGTATATATCCGAAGTTTTCTTATCCGAAGTTTTCGCAGACGCTTGAGGCTGTTCGCTTGGCTCACGTGTTATCCTCAATCCGATTCAACCGGAAACCTGGGACAAACATAGGTAGTGCGTCGGTCAGTCCGCATTTCCAAACTACGAAAACTCCGCCGGGTCGCTGTTTGTTGACCGGTCGAAAGTGCTTCAGTTCGAACAAGTATCATAAGTCAAGCCATTCGATCAACTTGGTAGCCGGGCTGTTGGGCAACTTCCCAAAATCAAAATTTCCCCTTTGCAGACTGTTGCTCGAATTCAGATTCGGTCATCCATTTGAGGTCTGCCCAATATCCAGTTTCATTTGCTTGGTTTTTTCCAGCGGTCGAACGGCCTCGTGTAACGATTGCCGAGATCTCCGCGGTCAAGTCGGAAACAATCTGGGAATGTTCAGACGCTATATTGTTCTTCTCGCTAGGGTCTTTTTGCAAATTGAAGAGTTCCAG
>JBCCEO010000534.1:0-6067 GCA_039030255.1 Planctomycetota bacterium
AATTCAGCGAGTCGGTGTTTGCTCATTGCTTCATTGCGGGGCTGTCTGGCCTTGCAACTCGCTGTAAACGCGATGGTTTCCTCCGAGGACTTCTTCTAAGACCAGCCGTGACTGAAACCTGCACGAAAATGAAGACGAGCGAGCGTGGTGGGTTGTTTTTACAAGTCGTGCTGCTCTTGCTGGTGACCGCCTTTTCGTTCTCCCGTGAAGTTCCAAGGGTTGGCACCCATGATCTGTCCGCTTGGATCGGAAGTACCCTTACTACCGTGTGCAAATTCGCTCACATTCTTGTAAGTAGCCTTACCGCCTAAGTGACGACCTTGGCTCCACATCTTCGTTCCGTCCTTGAATGTGTATTCGCAGAAAGTGTGGTCAAAAATTTGCGACTTGGTTGCATCTCCATCCATACGTCGCTCGCGACCACCCATGCCATTGCACTCGACAGGATATTCGCCCTTGACCCAACAACCTACGTCCAGGTTGTGGATGTGCTGCTCGCAGATTTGGTCACCGCACAACCAGTTAAAGTGATACCAATTGTTGCACTGGTAAGCCATTTCGGTTGCCTCCATGCCTGGGGGCAAAAGATTATTCACGGTGTTGCGTCCGCGGTGCCATATTCCGCCACCATTCCAGTAAACTCGCAGCGCGATGATGTCACCAATGGCTCCATCATGCAGACGCTCAACAGTCTCCATGTACTGAGGTTCGTGACGACGCTGAAGTCCAATACCTACGAGAAGATTCTTCGCCTTGGTGACTTCGACTGCGTCCATGAATCGACGAACACCGGTTGCATCGGAGGCTACTGGCTTTTCACAGAAGATGTGACGGCCTTGCCTAGCTGCATACTCAAATTGCATAGGCTTAAAGGCTGGAGGCGTTGCAATGACAACCAAGTCGCAGTCGACGTCAATCGCGTCTTGGAATCCACCAATGTCGGTGAAAATACGATCTTCAGGAACGTCCACTTTATCAGGGAAGCGCCGCGACAGCCCTTTAATGCAACTTTGAGCCTTCTTGGCATAGGCGTCAGCGACGGCAACGAGCTTCACATTGCCCTTGGTATTCATGATATTCTGAGCGGCTCCCGTTCCACGACCACCGCATCCGATAACCACGAAACGTATTTCATCGCTTCCTGACGCATGTGCACTTCGCGCGATGTTCGTTGCAGCAGCGGCACCTGCAACTGCAGCCGAAGTCTTTAGAAATCCTCTGCGATCTTCTTTGGGAGTTTTTGGGGTTGTCATGTGGGGGGAATCCTTAAAGGGGAGTCAAATGACCTGAAGTATTAGATTAAGTCCACATTCTAAACCAAAGCTAAAGAGCCTTCCACCATCCACCCGCGATTCAATGAGCCTGATTTTTCGGCGTTCAGCTGCCAAATCTGTCCGTATCTAGGCACGCAACCATCAGAAAATCGCATCCCTTGCGGATCGACGGTGTCGCCGACGGCAGGCCCCCTTGTCCTTGCCCGGTTAGCCACGAAGCTGAATTTTTCTTAACGAGAACTTTCATTTTCGCGCTAAGCTTACCCGCAAAGAAAAAGCTGGATCACACGCGGAAGTTTTTCCTATACTCCAAAGCATATGTGGACTGATTCGACCGAGCACGCGGAAAGAGTTGCAACAAAATGACGATCAGTCGAAAACGGCCGCTCAGGTGTAACAGTATAGCAAAAACTATTGTCTGCGTTCATACTCTGCCTCTGCCTGAAACACCAATCTGCACAATCGAGTGGTCGCAGGGGCAAGAAATGAAACTAGGATTCAGCATGGATCAGAATCCCTACAAACCTTCAGAAAATATTGAGTCCTCTCCAGACTTAGCGGAGCTGTGGGATGAGAAAGTTTGCCCCCTTTGCGGCAATGAGATTGGATTTCCGGCATTCTTTCGCCCGCAAACCAAATGCGCGGACTGCGATTTGGAATTATGCCGCGTTTGGCTTCCGGCGCGCCGAAATCTATTTCGGTGCGGTTTGTTATTCGGTTTAGCCCCTATCATCTCGTTTCCAATACTCTGTTTGCTTCTGCGCAATATTTCGCCATGGTTCATTTTGCTCAATTGCGTTGTTCCACTGCTTTCCATGGAGTTTGGTCGACGATTCACTGTATGGTTTCCCAAGTCGATTTCGGAAGGACAATTTCCAGCACATGCCGATTTGAATGAATTACGGATACTACGTGAGAGTTACGAAGGACGGCCGAAAAGGTGAATATTGCGTCTCGTCCAGTTTTGATACAGCAGTACTTGGTACTCAGATCATCCAGTCCAAGAGATAGCTTTTGCAAGCGAGACGATGAATTGCAAGCTCCGAAATTCAAGGATGAAGTCATCCCAGCTAATCGACTCCAGCGCACTCCAGGGCCCGACTTTGCTAAGCGGCGTCGATAGGCTCTAATCACAAGCTCCGGTTTCAAATCTTTGGATATCAAGTGTTCTTCGTCGTCCCAACAACCGTTCATATATTCGCAAATACGATCTTTCTGTTTGGCAGCCAAATTGGTTGACGTCGCGATGGTCCCTCTTTTTATGTTCTTGATGGCAACATTCGTTCTATACGTCTTATGGACGGCTTGCAGAACAAGATGGACCATCAAGATCGAATTTAGCCCTCAACGAAAAGTCAGAATCTCCGGAGCGCCTTCGAGCCAAATCTGGCGGATAGAAGAATTCTTCGAGCAAGATATTTCGCTGAAAGAATCAGTAATTATCTATGCATCACGAAACTCAGATGGACGACTTCGCACCAAGTTTTCTAGGAATCTCGACTACGGGGCAAGACAACGTATTCGAAATTTCTTGTGCGATATCCTCTAATGCCAACACAATTTGAACCACACAACATATATTTGCGTTGCATTGCTTGCAGCTTAGCCTCCGCCGGCCGCAACTGCTCCAATCGTTCCGTTAAGTCTATTCCTGCTACGATCCGTGAGGAAAATCTGAGACGGCGGCAAATACGGATGACTAGCAAATAAGTTTTAGCGTTTCCGCAACACTCATCTACATTGTGCGAGAAAGCGACTGCATTGGCGCGTCTTACGAGTTGCTTCATGTCACATCTCGCCGCTGATCGTGTCGCGTCATGACCAAACTTGCACCTTAATGGGTTGCCTGCAAGGCGATTTCACGTCAGGATTCTTCATCGGCCCACGATTTTTACAGTGCGGCTATGATCAAGGTTAGAGTTGCTTGGGCGGTATCAGCTCTAGCAGGAATATCGTTGAAATGTCGTATGGATTAAGACTACCAATAATGCTCCATTTCCCAGAGGATCAGCTTCGGATATTTCTCGACCACATCTCCGCTGCATGCTTCATTACGGATGTTGATGGAACGGTGGTCAGAGCCAATCGAGCTTCGGAACAGCTCATCGGTTTAGGGCACTTGGCAGCCGTAGGTCGGAACTTGTTCGAAGACTTGCTGCCTACTCGAAAAACAAGCCAAGGACGAGAGTTTTTGGCTGGCCTTGAGCCGAAGATCTCTGGCCGGTCAGAGCACCACATAATTAACCTGCTACCCTCCAATGATCAATCAACCGAATTGCATTTGAGAGCGCAGCTGCTGCAGTCAGATCATGAGCCTTTGTTCCTGATCCTAGTTGAATCAGCCAAAGATCAAAATGTAGCCGAACGTACCAAAGAAGAACCGGAAGCTGCGTCTGCAACCGCCACGGATCCGAAATTCCGCACGATTTTCGATGCCGAGCCCGAATGCGTAAAACTGCTGGACCGGTACGGAAACTTGCTCGACATGAACGCTGCTGGCCTAGCCATCATCGAGGTCGATTCGCTTGAGGAAGTTCGTGGGCAGTGCATCTATGACATAGTCAACGAAAAGCACCGGGCGGCTTTTATAAACGCCAACGAAAAAAGTTTCGAAGGCGTTGCATCCAGACTTCAGTTTCAAATCGTCAGCATGAAGGGCCGCCAGCGTTGGATGGACTCGCATGTGGTACCACTCAAAAATACCGGTGAAGAAATAACGGCTTCGCTTTCGGTCACGCGTGAAATCACCGACATAAGGCAGACCGAACAACAGCTGCGGCTGACTCAGTTTGCCGTCGATGCGGCGGTAGAAGGAATTTTCTGGATGCGGCCTGAGGACGGCAGCCTTGAGTACGTCAACGAATCTGCCTGCAACACGTTGGGCTACTCCCGAGAAGAGTTATTGCAGCTAAGATTCTCGGACATCGATCGTTCGGTGTCGACCAGCAATTGGCTTGAACTTGCGGATACTATTGTTCAGAAGGGCAGGCACGGTCACGAGTCGATGCAGATCTGCAAGAGCGGCCGACAATATCCGGTTGATACGGTTTTCAATCACCTGCGCTTTGACGGTCGGGACTTGTTCTGTGCGCACGTTCGCGATGTCACAACGCGCAAACTAGCAGAAGAGGCATTGGTTGAAACGACCTCCGGAATCCAACAGAGTGAAAGAAGATTTCGGTCCATTTTTGAACAGGCAGGCATGGCTGTTGGTTTGCTAGAGTCGAAAACGGGACGATTCATTCAGGTCAACGAGAAGTATGTCTCGCTTATCGGATACTCGCACGAGGAGCTTGCCAAGCTGACTTGGATGGACATCACACATCCAGAGGACCTAGCAGCCGATAGCGGAAATATGCAGCGCATCCTGCAGGGAGATATACAAAACTTTACCCTTGAGAAGCGACTTATCCGCAAGGATGGTTCGCCTCGCTGGGTCAACTTGACGATTTCTCCGACCTGGGGGCCGGACGATACCCCAGACCTTCACATCGCCATCGTGGAAGATATTTCAGAAAGGAAAGAAGCAGAAGCGAATAACCGTCGGCTCCAAGCGCACTTGAGCCACAAGCAAAAAATGGAAGCCATTGGACAACTGGCAGCCGGTATCGCTCACGAATTCAACAACCTCCTGTTGGCGATCGGAGGGAATGTGGAAGCAATATTGCTGACAGAGAACAAAACGCTGTCAGCCAGAGCAACGCAATCGCTCAAAGAAGTGGAACGCGCCACGGATCGTGCCGCTACTTTGACAAAACAAATGCTCTCGTTCGCCGCTAAGAAATCGCCCGACCTATCCATTTGCGACCTTGGATATATTGTTGAGAATTGCGAACCGATGCTTCGGCGTCTACTAGGACAGAAGGTAGATTTGACGTTGGATCTGTCGGCCGAATCCGTTCACGCCCGAGCTAATGAATACGAATTAGAACAATCGCTACTCAACCTTGTCCTAAACGCCAGAGACGCACTGTCTGGTGGTGGAGAGCTTGTCCTGCGAACAGACACCATTGCCATTACCGAAGAAGAAGTGCTGGGTGGTGAGAATTCAGGGGCCTTTGCAAGATTAACGGTTTCAGACAATGGTTGCGGTATGAACTCGGAGACTCTTCGCCGTGCATTTGAACCTTTTTTCACCACTAAACCTGTCGGCCAGGGAACAGGTCTGGGCCTCGCAACCGTTTATTCCGATGCATCAAAGTATGGCGGATTCGTTTGGGTTGAGAGTGAGGAAGGAAGGGGTACGCAGATTCAAATGTGTCTACCTCTTAGTACGGAAACGCCAAAATTCCCGAGGCGGATGGATCAAGCAATGGATGTTTGTGGCAACGAGACAATCCTGGTTTGTGATGATGAGGAAATAGTGCTTTCTGCGGTTTGCTCTCTGCTGGAAGGCGCTGGCTATTCCGTTTTGGCAGCCAGGAGCGCCGCCGAAGCGATTAACATCGCTGAGCAAGAGGACGGCAAAATCGACTTGCTCTTCACGGACGTGACGATGCCCGATTTCGACGGTTTCGAATTGGGTAGAAAGCTACGCGATCGATTCCCGACAATCAAAGTGATCTATTCCTCCGGTTATACGGCGGATCGCTTGACCCGATCCGAAAAAGACGAGATGGATTTCTTTCAGAAGGGAAAGTCGGGCCGCGAAATGCTTCTGCAAATCCGTCGGCGGCTTGATCTAAACTAGGTGCCCCGCGCACTTGATCCGAATTCACTAGGCCGACGTGAACCGACTTGACGATGGACTGGAATCACCTTGCCAGCCTCCTCGGTCCACTACACCGCTTGTG
>JBCCEO010000535.1:0-6055 GCA_039030255.1 Planctomycetota bacterium
CGGCGACGAAATCATTGACAACTAAGTCCATTCGCAATCGCGGGCTGAATCCATAGGCAGTCGCATTGCGTAGGAAGCTAGGCGAAAAGTTTTGATCGGCTAATTCACTGATTTCTCGGTCCGCGAGCACTTTTGACTCACCGTATGGCGTGATCGGATTGAACGCGGCCGACTCCGTTAGGAGCTCGTCACCCGCCGCGCCATACATGCTGCAACTGGAAGAAAAAAGAAATCGTTTTACCCCAGCTGATTTGGCCGCTTTGGCAAGTTTGACGCTGGCCAAGTGGTTGATATCGTAGGTCAGCTGCGAATCCAGATTGCCAAGCGGGTCGTTGGATAGAGCAGCCAAGTGCATGACAGCATCGAAGCCCTGCAGATCACTCGTGCCAACATCGCGAAGGTCGACATCAACCATCGGGATACTTGGCAAAGATTCGCCAATTCCTGCATCGCGGTAATAATCGACATCCAAGCCGCTAACTTCGTGTCCTAGCTGTTGGAGCATGGGTACGAGTACCGCACCGATAAAACCGTGACTTCCGGTTACCAAGATTCTTTTAGTCATTTTTGATTCACCTTTTCGGTCATTTCTGGCTCACTTTGATGCACAGGAAAGTCCTGTAATCTGGCCGGTTCGCCATGCACCAAGATTCCTCTCTTTGTTGCTCCTTCGATTTCCGCCATCGTGGATTTGAACAGCAAAGTGTTTTTGAGGATTTCGGCCCACTTAGGAAATTGAAATACAAAACGAAGCCAAGCAACTACCCCCCGGGCTTTCTCAGTGATCGGCAGTTCGACTCTCCGCAGCAACCCCAAGTATCCCAGCGTGGCTCGATATTGATGTGGTAAACGAAAAGTTCTCGGCTTGCTTGTCGCCATGTGCTCTTGCTGCTCACGCGTCGACTCCGTTGCTGTGAATCGCTCGGTATGCCAGCGGACATAAAAAAGCATCTCGTCCAATTCGTAGATTTTTCCTCGAAGGGCGATTTCAGCTAAAAGAACTTTTTCGCCGCCGCAATAGTCCGGATGCATCTGAGTTTTAACAAAAACGTCACGCCGAATGAGTCCGTAGATTTCGTTGCATCGCCTGGAGAATAGCAGGATACCCAGGTAACGCTCCGATTTGCGATCTGATTTGGAGTAGTGCAAACGTGTACTTTCACTCTGTTCGGTTAGACTCTGGCAGGCCAGGTCCACTTCGCCAGCGACATCGTCGAGAATGCGATAGCCTTGTTCGTCAATAGCGCCGGTTGCGGTCGCGCAACTGATGTAATCCGGGTTGTCGTCGAGTATCTCGGCACAACGCTGCAAGTTGTCAGCCAGAATGTAGTCATCATGGCAGAGCCAGCGAAAATACTGGCCGTTGGATTTGTGAAATGTCTGATTGAAGTTCCAGGCCGCTCCCTGGTTCTTCTCCGATCGAAAGTACTTGATTCGCGCATCGAGCGAAGCGTAGTGTTCACAAATTGCTTGAGTCCCATCTTCCGAAGCATTGTCGCAAATCACCAGCTCCCAGTCTTCCAAGGTCTGATTAAGGACGCTTTCGATCGCATAGGCGAGATAGTTGTCGCCGTTGTAAACAGGCAGACCAATTGAAACTTTAACCATGGCTTGATTCCCAAACTGACCTTAGAGCGGTCACAAACAACTCCGCCGCCCATTCTGGCGTGCGTTCTGCGACGCTTGCTCGGCATTGCGGACGCATCTGTTCAATCTTTTCAGTGGGCGTTTCGAATACTTGCGTAAGTACCTTTGGAAGATTTCCCGCAACTGGATCGAAGACCCAACCGTTTATACCTGGCTCGATTAACTCGTCGACCGCCTGGCTGTAAATACTTCCAAGTACGGGTAAGCCGGCAGCCAACGCTTCGTTGACGACCAATCCCCATTCGTCGGCTAGCGTTGGAAAAACGAGAATCCCCGAATTTGCGATTCCAGCCTTCACTTGCTCGTAGTCGCAATGTCCATTGAATTTCACTTTTAGGTTGGCAGGCGTTGGCAGTTTTTTTAGCTGTGCCTCCTGGTCACCAGAACCGAAGAGATCTAGCGCGATATTTTGATTTGGATTTTCTGTGCACCAGGAGTGGAGACCCTCAATGAATTTATCGATGCCCTTACGCTGGCTAAGTTCGCTGATACAGATCAAGTGCTTGGATTGGCTGGCCGAACGCTGCAGCGGCAGCTCCTCGAATCCTATTTGCGGCATCGTGTAAGGGAAAAGGAATAGCTCATCTTTAGAAAAACCGATGGATTCGAGGTATCGTAGGCCGCTCTTGCTATTGGCCGTCGTGGCAGCGGCACGTCTGGCCAGCCATTGCCTAAGCCAAAGACGCAAACGCCCACGCCCTTTTTCAGTATGTTCCGATAGGTTGCTTACTAGCAGCAACGGCGGTGATCGAAATAAGGCTCGATACATTCCGCAGAACAGGGAGCGATACCCGAGCTCCTCTGACACAAGGATGTCTGGCTTGAGATCACGAATTTGCCAATAGGTGTCCCAAGGAACGTGAGTCTGTTTTCGGTCGGAGAAGCCAACTTCGTGTTTCCACTTCGAGAAATGAGTCCATGTTTTTTGGACGCGAATATCAAGATTTCCAAAGTCAGTCTCCCAATGCCGATTGGCTTCCATCTGCGTAGAAAGTAATACCGTCAGTTTTTCAACTCGACGATCAATCTCCTCGAACACCGGTAAAGCGTAGGGAGGAATGTAGCCTGTAAAAAAGGCTACATGAATGGGAAGTTTTTGGGCCGTCGTAATCACAATGCCTCCTTGCGGTTCAAGCTGATGTTGCGGTAAACAAGCCAAGTTGCAAGGACGGAATTGAATGCATG
The DNA here is from genome assembly GCA_039030255.1 of Planctomycetota bacterium. Taxonomy (GTDB): domain Bacteria; phylum Planctomycetota; class Planctomycetia; order Pirellulales; family Pirellulaceae; genus Aureliella. The sequence continues at coordinate 2,833 of JBCCEO010000535.1, forward strand.
CCCGACGACAGTCGCCGCCGCAACGCGATACATGGGTTCCCAGGGAGGCATCAAAAAAACGGAAAGGCACATTACCAATGCGGATAAGAATCGAGCCATGATCGCCAGTTTGGCGAGCCCGCTACCTCTAAGATGGCCTTCGGCAACGATTGAAAATCCCGAGAAGAAGAATGCCAGGATAAGAATCCTCGCTACCGGCGTAACACCCATGAATTTTGCGCCAAACAGGATCGGGACCAAAGGCTGCAGAATGACCTGAATTGCCGCCAGAACAATTATCTGGACGAAAATAATGAGCAAGCTGGCTTTCACAAGCTCCGCCACCGTAAGTCGCTTGTCTTCGTCTGCTGCCGCGCGAAAGGCAAACAACTCAAATGCGAAGGGAGCGACGACTAGCAAATTGGCAATCGGAATTGCTGTGAGGTAGAGACCTTGGTCGGAAAGGCTGCTGACCCATATAACCAACAGAATTGCTAGGCGATCGAACAGGTCATTGGCCAACACCAATCCTCCATCGGGCAACCCGGCGTAAATCAGTTTTCTTGCGCTCGGTTCCGATTTTCCGAATACTCGTCGATTGTCACTGATAAGAAAGTAAAAGCCATAGGAGACGATGGCGACGATGACCGTAAGCCAACAAACAAGCCGTAAGTTATTGTGCTGAGCGACGTAAAGGATCGTCACAAGAATTGGAAAAACCGCAGCGGCAAATAGTCGACTCAGATTGTACCGACCGAAGTTACCGCGACCGTGGTCGACGGCTTGGGCCGTTAGACGCAAATGCTCAGCTGGAAGCAGCAAGCTGCAAATAAGGCACATCGGTAACAGATATTGCTTGTCGGCAGGCAAGCCAATGAGACTAAGCAGGATGGAAATAAAACAGCAGCCAATGCCAGTCAGCACCCCGACACGGAAGGCAGAGCGTTGCATTTGTTGCGGGCAGTGTTTCCCAGACGCAAATTTTGCAATCGAATAATGTGTTCCGAGCAACCCGATGTAGGTCATCGTCTGCACGAAAAACATTGCCGTTCCGTATTCACCGCGTCCGGCTGGCCCAAGCAGGCGAGATAACAGGATCGAGTGTATCGCCATCAAACCAAATATGGAAAGCGAAACGGCAACAGTAACGATGACTTGGCTGTGATTCTTGGCTAGCTCAGGTAGCTTCCCTAAGCGCGCAGTAAGCCTTTGAGATGCGTGGCTAGCATCCGTTTCCGGGGGCTTTTCCGAAGTTTTCGGCAGCGTGAGTTTTGAAGCTTCTGACATCGTGGACTGTAGTTCTTACAAAGAGAACTTTGTATCTATCAGATCACTTTATTCACGACGGGACTTCGGAGTTATGCGCCTTGGCTACCGAATTTGCAACAGCTAGAAAAGTGGTGGGGGTTGTAATGATTGGGGCGAATTAACGAATCAGAGCACCACAAGCGGCGGTTATGTCTTACCTAATCATCACATAAAACCGGCAAAAGAAAAAAATCAACAAAGCTGAAGTCTCGTAGCGGTCCATTCGCGAGGGACTAGTTGCTTTTGGAGACAGTCCCCAGCTCATCCCAGAGTCTTTGGAGCTCTTGCCGTAACTGCTGCTCATTTTCAGATCGAACCAAATGGGTGGCGTGCGAGCGTTTTCGGTTTAGTGACATCTGAGCTGCTTCACGGGCGTCGAAATCCTCCTCGGTCCAGCCGCGTTGCAATGCGCGTTCCAATCGAAGATCCCGCGGAGAATCCAAGAAAATGATATAGTCGCAGCTCGGTTGCCAGTTGGCTTCGAGCAGTAGCGGTGCGTCTAGAATTATGGCTCGAGGTGCATCGTCACGTTCGCAAATTCGACGCAGTCGTCGGATTGCTTCAGCGTGGATTTCAGGGTGCACAATCGCTTCTAGCTGCTGCAAGTTATCTACAGATTTCGCTTCTTCTCCGAAAACAACCCCTCCTAATCGTTGTCGGTCGATCTTTGCTGGTTGACTACCCTCGACCAAGATTTCACGACCGAGTTTGGTGACGAGCAGATTAATCACCGACGTCTTTTCCAAAACCTCGTGCCCGATTTTGTCCGCATCGATCGTTTCGGCACCTAGATCGGATAGGATTTTGGCCGCTAAGGATTTGCCAGAAGCTATGCCGCCAACAATTCCGATAACGTAGGGCTTCTGACTAGCTCCAGCCATTCAATTCTCCCGCTGCGAAAAATTGGAATCCATTTCAAAAATTGGAAACCGTTGTAGTCTCAACCGGTGCGCAACAAATTAGATGGAGTTGTCATTGCCAAACCGGCAAACAAGACTTACCCTCACATCACGCTAGGGCGATTTACCGCCTTCTGCAGAGGCTGGAGTGCGCCCGACGCAGCATGATTTTACACGATTACGAAATACCATGAATGGATCTTTTGAAACGATTCAGCTCACGGATCCAGAGCCCGCGGGGTTGCTGTTGCGGGAGGATAAGTTAGTTGCTTTTCCGACAGAAACGGTTTTCGGTCTAGGAGCTGTTGCGAATTCGGCATCGGCGGTGGCGCGTCTTTTCGAAGCCAAAGGGCGGCCAAGTGACAATCCCCTGATTGTTCATTTGGCCGACCACCGAGATTGGCAATTGGCTGCAATTCAGCTCACTCCAACCGCCGAAGTCTTGTTTCACGAATTCTCACCCGGCCCGATTTCTATCGTGCTGCCCAAGCAGCCGTCCATATTGCCAGAAGTCACAGCAGGGTTGGATTCAGTCGCAATTCGAATACCAAGTTGCCCATTGGCGAGGGAGGTCATTCGTTCCTGCGGTTTGCCCATAGCCGCGCCTTCGGCAAACATCTCGGGTAAGCCGAGCGCGACTTGCTGGGAAGATGTTTGGGAGGACTTAGCCGGCAGAATCGACGCCGTCCTTTGCTTAAATTCGGCCGAGTTTGGTTTAGAGTCTACGGTGGTGGACTGCTGCGGCGAAGTCCCAATCATCCTACGATCTGGAGCAATCACGCTCAGCGCAATTCGAAGGTACTTTCCTCAAGCAAGAATGCTAGACACAGCTGCGAAGGGTGAACAAGCTAACTCGCCAGGTTTGCGGCACAAGCATTATCAACCAAACGCGCGAGTCATATTGTTTGAAGCCGAAAATGCGGCGACTGAACTTGCCGATGTTGCGCAAGCGCGAAGTGCGTTGGCTTGTCTTAGCGAATACGGGTGCGATCGCAACGAAGACTGGCTCGTCAGCAGGCAGTACAAGACAATCGAAG
>JBCCEO010000536.1:0-6049 GCA_039030255.1 Planctomycetota bacterium
CGAATGCCCCATAGGCGTGTGGAATACACGCCCCTTGCCGTAATCAATCGTCATTACCATAGGTTCATGGCGATCCAGGCCGCGGTAATCGGGCGAGGCGTAGGCTGTCGCTAGGATCGTCATATTGCCGGCTGGACCGCGAAGTTGCTGGTAGAGTTCATCTGCCGAGTGCATCCAATTGTGCGGCAGCCCCTTGGTGATGGGGTGCTCTGAATCTCGCACTACGATTGTGAATTCATGCTGCGGCCCATGCGAGCCTCCTTTACCTGGCGAGGTATCGCGAACTTCTTTGTCATTCTTATCGAAGTACACGTAGGGTCCTGATTTCTCATTGCGGCCGCCCCAGCCACCGATGCCGATCATTTTGTTGTAGGCTTCCCATTCTGGGAAAGAATTGTCCGCGGCGTGGATAACCGCTAGTCCGCCGCCAGAGGAAACGAATTCCTCAAACGCTGCTTGTGTTTTCTCAGGCCAAGCCGCCGCATTCCATCCAAAGTTACTGATCACCACGTCATACTTCGAGAACTCAGGTGCAAAATCAGGATCGACCTTCGACTTTGGCAGATCCTCGTAAGCCTTGCCATCTTCGAGCGGATATTGTTTGACGAGTTCTTTACCTTGCCAAGTGACCTTTGTCCTTTCGATATCTACCGTGAATCGTCCACTGGCATCCAAATAGTCTTTCATCATCATGGTCGTCTTCGGCCAGGCTTTGTGGTTATTCTGGCCGTCGATGATCAGCGCGGCTAACTTTTCTTGGGCCAAGGCTATGTTGGATGAAGCGATTATTAGCAGAGAGAAAATCGAGAGGAGCTTGTACATTTCTAGGTCCTTGAATCAATGGAAACATTCGCCGCGTTATTGTAACTGGAACTTCCCGCGTTTGGGCATGTACGAAAAGGGGCAAGCATCTCTGCTTGCCCTAAACCAATTATCAATTGGATTCCCTCATCATTTCAGCGGCAGAAGAACACTATTCATTCTTTTGCCACGGTTCTGGCTCGCTGCCAAGATTCAGGAATAAGAATTCAACGGCCTTCGATGGCACTCTGATTTCGTACAGGATCACATCCTGATCACTTTTTAACGCTCCCGTATCTGCAGTACAGGAGTCCAACTGCTCACTCAGTTCCACCAAGCTTGGCAGACTCATCACATCGCCAAAGTCCTTGAGCGATGCCTGGCACTTCGCCAAGAAAGCCTGGAGATGCATATCGAATTCCGCGGCCGTGCTAGTCGTCTTTGGAAGAAGTGCAAGTCGTATGTGATGATCACCTTTACTGTCGACATCTACTCCAAATGCGATGGCTTCGAGTCGTTCAAGGCATGGAATAGCCTCCATCGGATCAAAGTCAGCTGGAGAATTCTTCAACTCAGCCAGCACTTCCGGCGCGACCAAGACTTGATTGCTAAAGACTATGTCCCCGCCGTCGACCAACTTCATCATTTCGGGCAAGATCGTTGACTTGTCTGGGGTTTCTGCGTTTTCGGAAACCATTGAAAACGATTTCGAATTCCCTGCTTCCTCAAAAACTTCTGCAATCTCTTCCTGCACTTTCTGGAAAACCGCTGAATAGATATCCTTGATGGGCAGTTTATCCCAGGCTTGCTTCCAATCCACCGCTTCATGAGTCTCGACTACAAACCCATTTGCGCCAGCTGTAAAAGTAAAACGGTGATCCTTTTCTTTTCGTTCGGACTCCGGTATTACCTTTAGATGTAAAAACGCATTCAAATGGATCAACTTAAGGTTGCGTTGATCAAGTCCAATTGATTCCAAATCATAGCCTGAACCTTCGGAATCCTGCTCGATCATTTTCAACAGATCGCTCCAAGACTTGCTGTCAGAAAGGGCGCTTGGTCGAATCGCAAAGTATCCATTCTGTGCGCCGAGAAATGCATCGGGCTGCATCGCTCCTTGTGCAAAGGTGGCCGCAGCTACAGGTTTTGGTTTGTTCCTTGAGGCAACGCGAACGGGATCGTCCGCTCGGGCCGAACAGAGCAATGTACATATGCCGATCCCAAACATGGCAATAACGCAAAGTGCATTTTGCCAAGTAGCAAACGGCTTGCTAGTCTTCTTCAACATTTGGATCCTCCTGACCACTGAGTTGGTCGAAACGGAAACTTCTAAAAACATAGGTTTGTGCGATTGCGAATCCATTCGCAACGCCAACATCGATAGGCCTTTACGATATTGTTCGGGGTTTGAAAACGACTGAGCCGCCTGGCAATCAGTTGCAAACTCTTGCGCCGCGACAATCTCTCGGCGCAAAAGCCAAACGACGGGGTGAAAACTGATGCAACATGCGAGCAACTCTGAGAAAAATCGCCACATCGCGTCACCACGGACGATATGCTGCAGCTCGTGTGCGAGCGCCGTCTTACGTTCGAGAAGGGACCAGCGTTCGAAGCCATCAGGAACGAAGATCGTGAACGGGCGCATCCAGCAGATGCAAGGCGTTGCGATTCGTCCGCTACGACGGAGCATAATTGATTTGGATAGATTGTGCCGAGCGCTAAGCGTTTGGAGTTCGCCGGCTATTTGACTTGATGCAACTTCCGAGCTTTCGCGTATCAGGCTTGCCAGCGCATAGCAGCCCAACAAAAAGCGCGTGAGCGCCCAAAATCCAATAGCGAGTACGAGGTAGAATGCTCCGTATCGAAGCCTACGATCCACGTCTGGTTGCTTGGATTTGAATTCTGCCAAAATCTGCAAAGGTTGATCAAGCGAGAATTCCAACATGGGTATTTCCAACCCGGATTCTCTAGGCCCATGCTTGGTCTTTGATTCAACTTGCTGCTCCGCATGGGCAATTCGACTTTGTAGCTCCCAAAGTCGAGGTGCTTTGGTCGCTGTCAAAAGTAAAGCCGTGCTGCAGGCTAAGATTCCAAGCAAGCCGATTCTCGCGGAAAGAGCTGGAGCCCGCTGCAAAACGATTCTACCTAGGAGCAAACTGGCAAAACCGATCGCCGTGATTTGAATCGCACACACGAGATAAGAAATCATGCTGCGTCCTCCTGCTCGGCGAGGACTTGTTGCAAGTAAGCTCGTTCATCGTCTGATAACTTGCGTCGATCCAAGAGCTGTACCAGCATCGCCTCGCGTGAGCCCTCGAAAAGCTTCGTGACAAGATCGCCGACGAGATTCTTGGATACTTGCTCGAAACTCTTTAGCGCACGGTATGTAAATGGGCGACGTTGGTTGGTTTGCTCCAGAAATTGCTTGCCGACCAGTCCGCGAACAACATTGGCTACCGTAACGTAGGCCAAATCCTCGCCCGAGGATCGAATGTGCTGATGAGCGTCTTCAGCGCTAGCTTCCGGTTCCTTCCAGAAGACTTGCATCACGGCAAGCTCTCTTGTGGTTAGCTCTGTTGCCCTGGGTCTGGCCACGTCTCAGTTCCTTCCTGGTTGGAGATTTGAATAACCAAATTCGGTTTTTCAAAACTTAGGAGAATCGGGAGTATCGCCACAAGGTCAGTTTTGGATAATCAAAACTTGATTATGTTGAATGAGCATTCTGAATGCTGGCAATTGCCGATTTCTCGGTTTTTTGCTGCCAATGCTCCGCGGAACGCTTCACTTCACTGGGAATTGAGACTTGGAATTGATATGGAATGACGGAGGCCGCGCCACCTGCGGTTTCGTCGGATCGACAGGTGACTGCGTTACGCGTTCGATCGCCATCGCGACCGGCAGAGTCTACCGCGACATCTACGATGTGCTAGGTGAGAAGTCGATGAAGACTCCACGCAACGGAGTCGCCATCGAATTCCCCACGGAGTTTCTTCAAGAGTTGGGTTGGCAATATCAAGACGGTGGGCTGATCCCATTCATTTCAGATTCGCTACCCAAAGGAATCGTGATTTGCCACATCATGAAACCTAACGAAAAGGCGCATCACTTTTGCACCGTCGTAGACCATGTAGTGTACGACACTTGGAATCCCGCTGAGGATGATTGTTATGTGCTTCGCAGTTTTTGGACGCCTCCAGCACAGGACAAGACGCACACAAATAATTCAGGCATTTCTACCTCTGGCCGTCCGGTCACAAAGTCTGAAGAGGTGAGTCAGCGGGAGTTCGAAAAAGTTCTACGACGATTGAAGGCTCTCGACAACACGGCCAGCAACAGCGCCAGCACGGATGGAGAAAAACGCAATGCAATTCGAATGATGCAAAATCTAATGCTGACGCACAACTTGTCACGCGAGGACCTCGAGGAGAACGACCCGAATAGCGGCCTGCAATTCGCGCGCATGGCCTGCCCAGTCAACGGCCGGCGCGCATGCACTTGGGAAGTCATGCTGGCTTTTTATGTTATTACGCATGTCTTCCCGAGTGTTCAATTCTATCGCAGTACCAAATCCAACCGATCTTGGTTTTGGTTCTATGGGCCCGTTCAAGACGTCGAGAACACCATCACACTATTCCGAGAGCTAATTGTCACAATCGCCTCAGCAGCTCGGCTGCAGTATGGGGGTTACGCACGTGGTAGCGGTGCATCCTACTGCGAAGGATATGTTTCGGCCCTACCAAAGGCATTTGATGACGGCGAAACTAACGACAAATCAAAAACGCAAGACCAGCTCGAACGACAGCAACGCGGTGAGCTCGTCCAATCGAAAGCAATCAGCCTCCATAAAGTTACGCGGAAGTGGCTCGCCGAGGAGTGTGGTATTCGACTCGTTTCAGGCTCGGGCCGTGGTCGCAGTTCACACGACCCCAGCGCGGAATCCCAGGGACGCCAACACGGCGCTAAACAGCAAGTTACCACGCACGGACGCAGAAAGAGAATCACAGGGAGCTGAAGCAACTAGCCTGCAGTTGCCAGCTATCTACAAAGGCACCGAATGCTTAGCCCTTGGTCTGAGTTTCATCCAGGGCGAATAGGGCTCGCGTCAGCGCAGCCCAAGCGGCAATAGCTGCCTTTTCGCCTGGCGACTTATTCTTAGCAACTGTGCCGAGCAGTTTATCGGCGTTCTCAGGCGCATCTCGGAATTCTGCAATTTGCTGCTCAAGGAATGCCAACAACGCTTCGCGCTCCAACTCACTCGGGGCCCGCGTCAAAACAGACCGAAACAATGCGTCCAATGCTTCACGAGTTTCAGCCTGAATCGCCCTTTCTCCCGACGCAACGGCAAGCTCAACAATCATAGGATCGTTTAGAAGAGTAAGCGCCTGCAGAGGACTATTGCTCTTGGGGCGCCGTGCGACGCAGGACTCGCCACTGGGTGCATCAAAAGTCGAAAACATTGCAAAGGGGGCCGTACGCTTAATCTTGGTGTAAATACTCCGGCGAAAACGATCTTCACCAGCGCTTGGATTCCACTTCGGACTGCCGTAGGCGTCTTCGGTCACTCCCTTTGGCTGAGGTGGCTTGACGGGCGCTCCGCCCATTTTCGTGGACAGCTTTCCCGACATGGCCAAGTAAGAGTCGCGAAGCACTTCGGCCTCGAGGCGTTGGCGAGGAAAAAAGCCGAGCAATCGATTGTCTGGATCTTGTGGACGACTGCCAACGGGGACTTGAGAGGACTGGCGATACGTGCTGCTGCTCACAATGCGCCGATGCAATTCTTTGACGGACCAGGCGTCCTGATCCATGCAGGCCACAGCCAACCAATCCAATAATTCAGGATGAGAAGGCGCTTCACCCTGCAGCCCAAAGTCGTCCACAGTCTTGACAATTCCGGTTCCAAAAAACGCCGACCAAGCTCGATTCACCAGCACTCGTGCCGCCAATGGATTCTCGTGGGCTACCAGCCACTTTGCGAAACCCAATCGATTCTTAGGCAGATCTTCCATGCCTTGCAAAATTGCAGGTGGATTGGCAGTGACCTTTTCCTCTGTGAAAATCCTGTCGATTTGGCAATCATTCGCGGAGCTTTACGACCTCATCCCAAAATACAACGACACATATGGAATATATTGCAAAATTTGACAACAGTGACAGAGAGAAAAGAAACAACAACGCACCACAAAAAGAGGAACAGAAATCATCATGATAATTTCAAGCACGATTCTGGTATTCCATACATGACATTGCA
>JBCCEO010000537.1:0-6035 GCA_039030255.1 Planctomycetota bacterium
CTCAGAAAAATCTGTTGCCATCCAAACCGTGTAGCCCGCAAACTTAAGGCGATAACGACCGGATACAGGCGCACGGAATTGATCGAACTGGATCTCTACGTGCTCATAGGTGCTCATGACCGTAACGACTGCCTCCTCATCCCGTCGCGCCGGATCCGAAAACTTGCCGGGCAGCGGTCGAATGAACTTGCCTGGTTTGCCGAGCGGCCGAACGTTTAAGTCCGCGCGAATCTCGTTCCCTTGAATTGGATACGTCTTGCGAATGGGTGGCCCATTGCCTCGGGTGAATTTGAGCTGGTCCCAAGCATAGTAACGATGGCGGAAGGGCTCTGGTTTTTCCGTTTGAGTGACAATGGCGGCACGCAGTGCATTTTCAGAGACCCGCAAATATCGGGAAAGTTGAACGTGGGAAACGTCCAATGCCTCGCCAGTTTTGTTGTAACCATTGGCAATTTGATCTTCGGGAAGACCATCTTTGACACGCAGATACGGAAGTCCAAGTAAGTCGCGAATCGCATTCTCGAATTCATAGCGATTCAGTCGACGTTTCACCGCGCGGCCGCTTTGGGCAAGCTTTACTTGCTCAAATGCAACAATTTGCTCTGAAGTAGATGCAAGGAGTTTATTTAGCGCGTCTTCTTTAAGACGTGGTTCTTCAGCCGGAGGCATCTCGCCACTTGCAACGCGGTCATGGAGTTTGATCCAAGTAGCGAGCGAGTCTTGCGTGAGTGGTTTCTTGCTGAGTGAGGCTAGATCAAGATTACCTTCCTTAACCTCGCTGTTGTGGCAACCTGCGCAATGTTGATCCAAGATACGTGTCGTTTGTTCAGGTAGGAGCTGCGTCGGCACTGTTTGCGCGTTGCACCTGAAAACTGTTGCGTGAGTGAGCAGGCAAATGCAAACGATTCGAGCTAGTGTCGGTGGGAGGTTCATGAGAGAGGGGTGGATCTGATGTGCGATCTTTTCCCACATTCTAGCATGAAGTACGATTCTATTACAAAATAAACCCTAGCCTGTACAGGGCTTATTAGAGTATCAAACTGGGCCGCTTTAACTAATCCTCCCTTTCTGAGCGGGCGAGTCTCAAGAATCTGGTAGCGGAAGTCGTCAAGACTTTCGACGATTCGGCAGGCGGCTAAAGCCTGCACTCCAGCTCAACTAGTACGAATAAATGAGGGTTCAAGCAAAGGATCTATTTGGCAGAGCGTTTGTGACTCAGGAACCATTTGTAGAGTTCTTCGTTCGCATAGGTTTCCGTCCAGCTATCATGACCAACGCCTTCGTAGATCGTGAATTTGATCTTTTCGCCACCGGCGTCTTTGATTGCATCTACTATGCGTTGGCTGCCCGTAATTGGAACGACTCGATCGGCGTCTCCATGAAAAGCCCAGATTGGAATTTCTAGCAACTTTCTGGCTGTGCGCGGATCACCGCCACCGCATACGGGCGCGACCGCTGCAAACAACTCTGGTGCCTCAGCAGCCAGCGCCCAGCTCCCGAATCCTCCCATGCTTAGTCCAGTTAGATACACCCGATCTGGGTCGATGTTTTTCTCCTTGATGGTGGACTTGATGAGTTGCAGCAAGTGTCCCGTATTCCAAAAACTACCGCTGGGGCACTGCGGGGAGATCGTGACGAAAGGGAAGTCCTTTTTGTCCGCAACGACCTTGGGCGGACCATGCCGCTTGACTTTGTCTAAATTCGCGCCGCGTTCGCCCGCTCCATGAAGAAACACCAATAGAGGCCATTTTTTATCGGCTTGCTCCGCCTTGTAATCCGCAGGCAGGTAGAGCAGGTACTTGAGCTCCGTTTTGATTTCAAAAGATTCCGCAGTCTGCACAGCCACACCTCCCGAAGCGTCTTCTGAGTCCTGGCCAAGACTTGGTGCCGTCAATAAACAAAACAGTGCCACAAGGGAAAAATGTTTCATGGTTCAATTGCTTTCCGAGGAGATGTTGATAGTCAGACTGCAAAACATTCTACTTCGAGGAGCCTGCGGCGCGTTCTTGGAGATCGGAACGACTGGGTTTAATGTCGCCGCCTGTTTCATTGGGCCAGTCGAAAATCGCAACGGGAATCTCAAATCCTTGAATCTGTTGACGCAATTGCTGCTCCCAGTCCGTGGGCAAGTCTCCTTGGACGAAAGCCACAGGACGCATGCCGAATTCTTTGCAGGTCTGGGGAACGACGATGACTTGTTGCAAATCAAAAGTGGACAACATTGCACGTTCGATGTTCTCTGGATGAATATTTTCGCCTCCAGATATAAACATGTTGTCCATTCGTCCACGAATTATCAGCTGCGCATCGCTATTCCACTCGCCTAAGTCTCCCGTGTGAAACCAACCTTGGCCGTCACTAGCGGATTCGAGCTTTCCGACGCCGTAGTAGCCCAGGCAGAGCGTTTTACCTCGCACAAGGATCTCTCCAGAAGCAGTGATTTGTATTTCACGACCCGGCAAGAGTCGTCCGGAGGCTGCTGGATCATCCGTTGGCGACGATGTGGTGACTTGGGAGGCCATCTCGGTCAGTCCATAAGTGGTCGACACCTGCACTCCGCGCTCGCGGGCCTTGCTGACCAACTTGGGATCGACGCTGCTGCCGCCCAGCAAAACCGACTTGAGTTGTTTGTTGGGAAAGATCGGTTCCTCAAGTAATCTTCGCAACTGTGTGGGCACTAACGAGAGATGCGTAATGTGCTTTTGCGATAACAGCTCTGCATCCAACTTGTCATCAGAACTTATTCCGACAACCGTAGCGCTAGCCAAGGCACAGCGCACAAGAATAGATAAGCCACTTACGTGGCAAAGCGGCAAAGACCAGAGCCAACGATCGTCAGGCGCGAGGGGCATATTGGTGGCCGCCCCATTCGCACTAGCAACATGAGCCTCCATGCTGTGCACCACGGCTTTAGGTAATCCGGTGCTTCCTGAGGTTAAAATGATGGTCGCGGCTTGAGGCAACGCGACATGGGATGACGATAGATCTGCCGTGGGTTTCTCATCCATAAGATCCGATAGCCACTTTGCGTCAATCCGCCGGAGTATTTCCTCACGCTGCGAATCAGGAAATCGATGGCTGAGGGGACAGGCTACACAGCCTTGTCGCTGCAAGGACCAAAAGGTGAGGAATGCTTCGCGATCATTCTTTGGACACCAAGCGATGTGATCGCCTGCGCAGGTTGCTTTTGTCACCTCTGAATTTGCAAGCCAAGAATCCAGCTCAGCGTACGTGATTTTCGACTCACCATCCTCAAAGGCAATGTTTTCGCCGTAATGGATCATTGCGTTCTCTAAGGGAGCCGCAGCGTGGCGAGGCTTGCTCATAATGCAATCTGCTCCATTGAAGATGTGTCGACCAGCGGCTCGCCGAAAACGCGAAACATCCCACTTCTTTTTCGTGGCGACTGCAACAACAGGTCATCGACGAGCCAATCCAAGGTGTCGAGTCCCGCTGGAGTATATGGACCGTGTGTGGCAGCCAGCTGCACAATGCGTGTGATTCCAACCCCAGATTCAAAGGCAGCACTGAAAACGATCTTTTTACCGGTGGCGAGTAAATGTTCTATTAACTGCGTGCCCAGGATGGTTGGTTTGCAAACTAGAGCTGCAACATTAGGGAATCGATCCAAAGCAGTAGCTTCAAGCAGACTTTCGTCCAGCGCATAGGGGACGTGGGTTTGTCGAAAAAGTTCTTCCAGTCGCGAAGCGTCCGTCAGAGGCTCTTCGATATATTCGATTCCGAAGTCGGTGATCTCCTCCTGAAACTTCACAGCTTGTTCATAGCTCCAAGCTTGATTGGCATCCAGGCGAAGCTGGATTTCGGAACCCAAAAGCTTGCGTACATCGCGTACTAAACGGATGTCGTCCGACGCGGAATTGCGACCCACCTTCAATTTTGCAGCGCGGCATCCCTTTTGCTTGCAGCGCCGTGCTCCTTCCAGGATTTGCTCTCGGTGGCCCAGTAGCAAGTAGTTGAAAGGGATTTCGGTCTGCTCCAGTTCGGGTTGTTCCAGGGAATTCAATGCGAATTGCAGCGATGCGGGTTCGGCCTTTTCGCCTCGTAGTGCTGCGACGACATCGTCCAAGGTCTCTTGGCTGAATCCGGGAAGTGGTGAAGCTTCTGCCCAGCGTCCATCCCTTTCCAGCAGAATCCCACTACGTTCGGTGTGCACGCGGTCTTTGAGCGGCAAGCTGCGTTGGAGCGGGATTTGGAAACGATATGCTTTGATGCCGCGCAACGTGTTCAGCCTTGTTGTCCAATTCCCAGGCCGACGCAGAAGAGCACGGTGTAAAGCAGTAGCAAGCCGGCCGTCATTCCTAAACAAGGCCGTAGATCGGCGCCTGCCCGCCTCCAGACGCGCGAAGTTACCGCCAGACCAGGAAGTGCGCTCAGCGAAGCCAATGTGACCCACCAAGAAAGTCCATTCAGCGTGACCAAAACAGGAACAAGGGCACTTCCGAGAATACAAGCCGCATATTGAACACGGCTAAACGTAACACCCAAGCGAACCACCAAAGTGCGTTTGTTGGCCGCACGATCTTCTTCTACATCGCGCAAGTTATTCACGATCAGCAAACCCATGGCGATCAATCCGGGGCCAAAACCTGCAATGATGACGGCTAAACTTAGATGTAAGGCTTGGACATAGTAGGTGCCAGCAACTGCTACTGGGCCGAAAAAGATTAAGACAAAGGGATCGCCAAGACCTTGGTAGGCCAAGGAGAATTTGCCTGCAGTATAGAGCACCCCAAACAGAATACTGAGTGCGCCGATGAGCAGGAATGGCCAGCCGGCTCGGATAGAAAGTCCAATTGCTGCCGCCGCTGTAACGGCAAACATCAAGATCGTTCCCACTAGCATCGCGCGCGGCGAGATCAAACCCGCTTGAACCGCACGCGTCGGGCCCTTTCGCTCCTCGGTATCCGCGCCTTGAAAGAAGTCACAGTAATCATTGCAAAAGTTCGTTCCGATTTGGACCGAAATCGCTCCTAGCAGGGCAAGCAACATGGCGGTCAAATGAAATTGGTCAGCCTGCCAGGCCAAGCACGAGCCGATGGCTATCGGAGAAAACCCGGCAATTAAGGTTTTGGGTCGTGCTGCAAGTATCCAACTGGAAATCATCTTATTCCGTAGCCGCTGTGGCGACTCGTTCTTGCGTTTCAATGCCTCGGTAAAACGCTTAGTAGTGATAAGGGTAGTCGGACCAATCGGGATCACGCTTTTCTAGAAAAGCGTCTCGTCCTTCTTGTGCTTCGTCCGTACCATAGGCCAGTCGCGTTGCCTCGCCCGCAAAGAGTTGTTGTCCGACCAGCCCGTCGTCGGTCAAATTGAAAGCGTATTTGACCATCCGCTGCGCAGTCGGGCTCTTCGAGCAGATTTCTTTGGCCCATTGCAGCGCTTCGAGCTCTAAGTGAACATGGGGAACGACCGCGTTGACCGCGCCCTGCTGCTTGGCTTCCTCGGCCGAGTAAGTGCGGCCTAGGAAGAAGATCTCGCGGGCGATCTTCTGGCCAACTTGCTTGGCAAGATAAGCGGAACCAAAGCCGCCATCAAAGCTCGCGACGTCAGTATCCGTTTGCTTGAATTTGGCGTGTTCTTCCGAGGCGATGGTCAAATCGCAAATCACGTGCAAGCTGTGCCCGCCTCCAACTGCCCAGCCCGAGGCGGCGCAAATGACGACTTTGGGCATGACGCGAATCAGGCGTTGGCATTCTAGGATATGCAAGCGCCCGGCTCGTGTGGCGTCTACTTTTTTTCCTTGGGCGTCGTCGGCGTACTGGTAGCCTGCTTTGCCTCGCACCCGTTGGTCTCCACCGGAGCAGAACGCCCAGCCACCGTCTTTGGGTGAAGGACCGTTGCCGGTAAGAATCACTGCGCCAACATCACTTAGCTGTCTAGCATCATCTAAGGCTGTATAGAGTTCATCGACCGTTTGAGGCCGGAAGGCGTTTCGAACTTCAGGTCGATTAAATGCGATGCGTACCGCGCCTACTTCGCGAGCACGATGGTAGGTGATGTCTTCGAAGTCAAAG
>JBCCEO010000538.1:0-6033 GCA_039030255.1 Planctomycetota bacterium
CTCAAAACGTGCACCAGCTGACACAATTGGCAAGGGAAAGATTGGCTCGTACGATCTGCCAACGATTTTCCGATCAAGGCGGACTACGTGTTGTTACCCTTTCTCCGCAATTGGAGGATCGCATTGCACAAAAGATCGAGGTCGGCGAGCATGAAGTGGCTTCCACCATCCCGCCACAGGAAGTCGACACGCTGTGTAAGCAGATTTTAGCTTTGTCTAGTACGACCGGCGAGAAGCCAGTATTGCTATCTCGGCCAGCCACTCGAGCAGCACTTCGCTGGCTAACCAAGAACCGAATCCCTAACCTCATCGCATTAAGTCATGCTGAGATCACTTTGGACACCCGAGTCATTTCGTTGGGTACAGTGGGGGCAAAATCTGCGGCCGCCTAACCTGAGTCAAACCTCTGAGCCCGAAAGCCGTTCAGCCAAGATCGCCGAGTACAATCAAGTATGAAAATTGTTACTTATCGAGCTGCAAACCTACAGGAAGCACTTCAGCAAGTACGCGAGGAGCTGGGCGTTGACGCCTCCATTCTGCACGTGCGTGAAGTCTCGAAGTCGTCTTCTGCATCAGCGGACGATAGTGCTTCTTCAATTGAAGTCGACGCAAGCTTGGACGTGCGAGTCCAAAGTCACTTTGAGGCTGAATCCAC
This sequence comes from Planctomycetota bacterium, assembly GCA_039030255.1. Classification (GTDB taxonomy): domain Bacteria; phylum Planctomycetota; class Planctomycetia; order Pirellulales; family Pirellulaceae; genus Aureliella. The sequence continues at coordinate 656 of JBCCEO010000538.1, forward strand.
GGAGGACAGCGCGGCACCTGATCACTCAAGTTTTAATGCTGAAGTTTTAGCCGAGTCTCAACTATCGGGGGCAATCGTCTCGGAAAAGCCAGCAGCCACCTCCAAAATCGGCGGCGCGACGCTAAGAGGTAGTCCAGAACACATGCTCTTTGCGAGCATGCTTTCGCAAGGATTTGAAACGAACGCAGCTCTGGATTTACTGCAGTCAGCGGTTGGGAGTTGTACTGGTAAACAGGCCCAAGATCCGGCCACCTTACGCCTCAGTCTCGTTCAACAAATCGCAAAACAAATCAAGACATCGCCACCTTACCACCTTGTACGCGAAGACCCGAGAGTCATGGCGTTCGTTGGGCCTGCTGGAGCTGGCAAGACCACGGCACTGTGCAAAGTCGCAATGAACCTGCGCTGGGAAACAACTTGTCAGATCGGGCTAATCAGTGCCGACTTTGTCCGGCAGGGTGCCGTCGACCAATTGCTTTCTTTTGCAGATAGAACTTCGGCAGAACTCGAGGTGGTAAGCTCGCCAGATCAAATCCAATCGGCCCTGGAGCGACTATCCAACTGCGATTTGGTTCTGATGGATACTCCCGGCCAATCGCTTCGCGAACAGTCGACAGAGAAGCTTTTAGGTGAGTTTATTGAAGCCGCGAATCCTGATGATACACACCTCGTTCTTGCTTCCAATTGTACGCCCCAATACGCCAAGCGTTGCGAAGCGCATTTCCGCGATCTTTCACCCACATCGCTCGTCCTGACGCATATGGACGAATGTTTTGAGTTTGCAAGCTGGTATGAGTTCTTGTCTACCAGCAGCTTACTAGTGAGTTTTCTCATCGCCGGCCAGGATTCGGCCGAAGGCTTGCGCCGTGCTGCAGCACGCGAGCTGGCGGAACTGATGCTTACAGCGGAAACCGATTGCGCTAATTGCTAGCATCAATCACCTCTAAAACTCGTCCTGCTTTTTATCAGGATTGGCTCGGATTTCGCTAAAGCAAACTTCGTGCCGAAAGCAAAGTGACGCGAATGGCACGCTATTCGCATGGGTCTGGAAAGTCTAGTTAAGACCTAACTTCTCTTCAGAGAAAACTAAATTCTCAGATGCGAGATGCCGATACTGGGCCTCAAGGGAGCTACTGTACTGATGGTATGTAGCTCGTAACCTAGATGGATCAGAGTTTTGCAGAGGTAACAGGGAGGTTACTATGGCGCGTGCTTATTCCGGAATTCTTGGTGCACTCGCTTTTCTTCTTGTGCTTATCCGCGGCCTATTTTTAGATTTACCGACAAACCACGTGCTCATCAGTGGGCTAGTTGTCTTTCTCATTTTTTCTCTTACAGGATTTTGCATCGGCTACGTTGCAGACCAATCTATGGAGGAATCTGAGGAAAGTCGCTTCAAAGGGGAAATGTCGGGCTTACAGGTGGCCGTCGCTAGCAAAACTTTCCCATCTCAAGACAAGACTACCTAAAGTTGGCATAGCGTTCGCTCAACGATAAAGCTAAAAGTCGAATTAGCAGCACAAAGCTGTAGCTCGCAATTATCAGCAGCTGCACAGATGCTAGTTGGGCATGAAGCTCAAGAAAATAAGATAGCTCATCAGACTTCAGTGCTGATCGCTATCAGGCGATTCATGGAGGATTGGATGGCAACGAAAACCGCGCCTAGCGAAGATATCCAAGAAGTTTGGAAACAATATAAGTTGGACCAAGATAACGTTGATCTACGTAATCGGCTTATCGAACAATATATGCCGTTGGTTCGTTACAACGGCGACCGCATCTGGCAACGCCTTCCAGATGGAGTCGAGCTTGATGACTTGATTAGCGCTGGAATCTTCGGACTGATGGATGCCATTGATGCCTTCGACACCAGTCGTGGCGTCAAGTTTGAAACGTATTGTGTGCCTCGAATTCGCGGTGCCATGCTCGACGAACTGCGATCGATGGACTGGGTTCCTCGATTGGTGCGAAGCAAAGCCAGCAAGCTTGGTGAAGCCAAGAAGAAACTGGAAGCACGCTATGGTCGAGCTCCCACCGAAACTGAGCTTTCCGAGCACATGGAAATCAGTGTCGCCGAATTGGACAAGATGCAGACTGAGTCCAATGCGGTCAACTTGGTTAGCTTAAACAAGAAGTGGTACGAAACGGACAGCTACAAAGATGTCCGAGAGATCGACATTCTTGAAGACAAAAAGGGGGAAGATCCCACTCGCCGTGTTCAAAAAGGCGACCTCATGCGACTGGTCACCAAAGGCCTCAATCGAAATGAGCGACTTATCATCATTCTTTATTATTATGAAGAACTGACGATGAAGGAAATCGGCGCTACTCTCGATCTTAGCGAAAGCCGCGTGAGTCAAATGCACTCTAGCATTGTTTCTCGTTTGCAAGATCAACTTGGCCGTCGGCGCCATGAATTTGGGACATAAGAGTACCTTCGCTCAGGCTTCCTAATTAAGTTGAGTTCAAAAAGAAGAAACGCATTCAAGAGCGAACCATTTGGTGGTTCGCTCTTTTTTCTGCGCTTGATGGATCCATCGATCTCGACACTCCAGGCCAAAAACTCTAAACCTCAAGGAGTATTCGTAGCAGAGAACTACGATAATAGCTTCCGCCTGTAGATTGAACCTTTCGATGACAGATAGTCAACATCTTCGTCGCATTGCCATTCTAGTTTCTAGCGTTGACGCCAGCGCAGCGCAACAGATACTGCTGGACTTGCCACCTCTCGTGGCCAAGGGGGTTCGTGCTGCTATCCAAGACCTTGATGGTATTAACACACAAGAACACCAACAGGTAATACACGAACTGCAAACAGCAACCAGCCTTGCTACCTCATCAGAAGATCGGTCAGTCCCCAACATCGCGTGGGATGCCGTACCTACCGATTCAATCGTTCGCATGATTCAGCTTGAGCGACCATTGCTCATCGCTTTTGTGCTTTCACGGCTAGCCGTTGAGAAAGCAACCCAAGTCCTCGCAAGCTTGGAACCACAAACGGCTTATCTCGCCTTGCAGAGCCTGGCTACCCTTGAGGAGCCAAATCCTGCGTTCACCACTAGGCTGGAGGCTTTCTTGCTCCAAAACGCACACAAGCATCAAAACCAAATCGAGGTCGAAGCGAAAAACCGCCAGCGCATGGAAAGTCTACTTTCAGGCGTACCTTCCCGCCTGCAACAGCAATGGACCAATAAAATTTCGAAGTCGCATGACCAGCCTCCGCAATCTGAACAAGAGACTGCGCCCCAAGCCACAATGGTAAATCACTTGACTTCATCGACCGCCGATACCTCACTCTTGGTGGCCGCTGACCTACAGTCTGAATTCTCCACTACGTCTCAACACGTTTCCTTAGTCGAAAGCCGAATGTTGGCCAGCAATCCCCCTGCGTCAACTAGTCCCGTTGATCGCTCCTTGATTCAGCTGGAATTTGATCAATTGCTAGATCTCCCTGCCAAGCTGTTGCAAGAAGTTTTAAACAAAGCAAACCCGGAAATAGTTCTGCTCGCGTTTGCAGGAGCCTCGTCAGAATTCATGTGTAGATTCCGAGAAATGATCGAACCTGAGGATTACGCAGACCTCATCCACCGCATGAATCAACTCGGCGCTATGCGCATCGCGGATGCTGACGAGGCACAGATGCGACTAACTGTTGTAGCAAACAAGATGCTTCAAGAATCCCCAACACAAAAGGCCCTTAAAAACGTGTCTTAGTAATTAGCCTACCCTCGATATTTGCGAATTTCGCCCTTCAAGTTTCCGCAGTAACTCAGTTCAAATTCCACGACGGCCAACTCCGTTTATCCCATGGCAACCATCCTCAAGTCTGATAATTCTAGCAACTCAGCCAATGTCGAGGCGGTCACGTTTAATCTGGCAGATGTGCAGCAGCAAGCGGAATGTATTGTTCAAGAAGCGAAGCTACAAGCCGATGCCATCCTTCGAAAGGCTCAGGAAGAAGCAGAAAACGTAATGGCAGCCGCGCGCAACCATGGACTTGCAGTCGCGGAAGCCGAAATTCAGAAGCAAGTCGATGATCAAGCAAAGCGTTTGAGCGATGAAAAGTGCCAATCAAGCATTGCTGCTTGCAATGCCTCGCTTACACAACTGCATGACGTGGCCAACGAGTGGTTAACCCAATGGCGGAATGAAACGGTTGACCTCTCACTTCAGATCGCAGAAAAACTTGTCGATTGTGAAATCCAACACAACCGCAGTGTTATTCTACGCAAGTGGCTTACTCGGGCATTTGAATCCATTGGCAAAACCAATCTGATTCACATAACAGTAAATCCTGCTGACCGAGCCCAGCTTGATGCGATGCTCTCGGAAACGATCGGGCAAATACCCTTTGCGACCCAAGTAGAAATCACCTCGGATAAGAATGTCGAGTTCGGCGGGTGCAAGGTTCGTTCTGAATTTGGTGAGATTGACATGCAGCTTGCTTCACAACTTACGCGACTGGCTGAAGAACTCGCACATGCGGACTGCAACTGATGACGCTCGCAACCCAATTTCCTCGCCGCCGCACGGCGAACCAACTCAGGAGTTCACTTGATGCCATGTACGCCGGCAGTTGCATGGGCACGGTTTCGTCCATCCAATCGGCCGTGATTCAAGTCGTCGGCATTCGCGCGCCTATCGGCGCCTGCTGTGAAGTCTTGGGACGCAACCAGAACAGTCTCGCTCGCGTGGTCGGCCATCACAATGATGCATTGTTGGTTTGCCCCGTTCAGGGAACCACCGGAATTATGGCGGGCGACCGGGTCCAACTGAGATCCAATCGCTTCCTGGTGCCGGTCGGGGACGAATACCTCGGACGCGTCGTCGACTGTAGCGGGAACCCAGTTGATTACGAACACTCTATTGCATGGGAAAAAAAACTTGACTTAGCAAGCTCGGCACCTACCTCGATTTCGCGTGCCCCAATCTCAGAGATCCTTGAAACAGGTGTGAAGGCAATTGATGCATTTGCCACTCTAGGAAGAGGCCAACGAATAGGGCTTTTTGCTGGAGCAGGAGTGGGCAAGAGTCAGCTAATGGGAATGATCGCGCGTGGCACGAACGCCGACGTAGTAGTGATTGCACTTGTGGGAGAAAGAGGACGGGAAGTCAGTGAATTCCTAGACAACGAGTTGACTCCTGAGCTGCGTAATAAATGCGTGACTGTAGTCGCAACCAGCGATCAATCCCCCATGCAACGAGTTCAAGCCGCGCAGGCCGCCACGGCCATTTCGGAGTACTTTCGCAGTAGAGGCAAGGACGTGCTCCTGCTCATGGACTCTGTTACCCGTTTCGCCACTGCCCAGCGTGAATTGGGGCTGTCAGTTGGTGAAGTCCCTACTACTCGCGGTCTGCCGCCAAGCGTGTTTTCTGAA
>JBCCEO010000539.1:0-5997 GCA_039030255.1 Planctomycetota bacterium
CAGTGTTATCAAGGTGCCATGCGATTTTCATTTGGTTGGACCACCACGCAGGAAGAGATCGAGCTGGCCGCGTCGCAAATAGCCGGAGCCTACGAGACGCTGCTTAACCGGCAATAAAGTCAACCCGCCGAGCCCACGCACAAGTCCTCGACGCCTGGTTTCGGGGCACGAAGCAAACTCGCCAAATATCCAACGACTACGCAGGTCACAATTCCGATTAGAGCGTAAAGATAGCCATTCACGTTGGTGTACTTCCACACGCAAAACAGAACGACATTTCCAGCAATTGCTCCTGTCCATGCACCCAAAGTATTTGGTCGGTGAAATAATACGCCCAGCACAAATAGACCTCCAAGAACGCCCATAAACAAACCAATGACTTTGAGAAACTGATCGAATAAGGATTTAATTTCTGGATTGACGAAGAATAGAGCTATTGCAGTACCTGCGACTCCCAGTAGGACAGTCAAGATCTGTGCCAGCCGAAGCCGCCCCTTGTCGGATAAGTTCGAAGTCGGACCCGACAAGCAATCCGTCAGCAACGTAGTGGCAACTGAGTTCATGCTGGTTGATACCGTCGATTGAGCTGCTGCGAAGACGGCCGCAACGATCAATCCGGCAACGCCAATCGGCAACTCGCGCGAGATAAACAAGGGGAATATTTGATCGGTCGTGATCGAGATATCCATTCTTTCGGGATGAGCCCGATAGAAGAGAAAAAGGGCCGTTCCTATTCCGAAAAAGAGAATTGTGGCTGGTATGGTCAAGAGAGCGTTTGTCCATATCGCCCGAGCGGCCAAAGATTGCGTTTTGGTTGTCATGTAGCGTTGTACAACTGCTTGGTCTGCCGTGTACGACGAAGTGTTTTGTCCAATTGCCCCTAACACGATGGCCCAAAATGCGATCTGAGCGTCGAAGGCACTCCAGTGCCAATTCGACATTCGCAGCTTCCCACTAGTTACCGCCTCGGAGAATGAGTCTCCCAACGAATTTCCTGTGCCTGCTAACATCCAGCCGATCGCCAACACGGCACCTCCCATAAGAACGACGGTCTGAAGAGTGTCTGTCCAAATCACGGCCGATATTCCGCCTAAGGCGCAATAAATGATGCTCAGTACACCCATCAATAGCACAGATTGCACCGGAGTTAAGGGCGTGGCGACGGCCAAGGCTAATCCAGTCAACGACATAACGATGGCCATGCGGAAAAGATGGTATACCGAAAAGCAGAGACTTCCAAAAATTCGAATGCTTCTGTGAAAACGCTGCTCCAGGTACTCGTAGGCGCTAGTGGCATCGATGCGACGATAAAACGGCAAGGCGACAAATACGGCGAATATAGCAACGACTGGAATCATGAAGTTTCCGACCGCATACACCCAGTCTTGCGCAAATGCTTTGCTGGGAACACCTGTAAATGTCAATGAACTCAGCATCGTTGCGAAAATGCTGCAGCCAGCGGCCCACCATGGAATGCTGCCAGAAGCACGAAAGTAGTCCTCTGTGCTCTTCGTCTTCCAAGAAAAATAGACGCCGATCAAAACCAACGAAGCCAAGTACAAAAAAATCACTATGTAGTCGATCACGCCGAACATCCCCTTTTGCACGGCAGGTTCGATTTTCCATACTTTGGGGCTGCGTACTCTCGGGCGAATCTCTCCCGTTGGCAAAACAATCGACTTTTCAAACATCACCGCTGTGGTGGTGACTTGATTTTGAGGGCTGCTACCCATCGGCGTCCAACGATCGGTAATCGTATGGTAGGCAAAAGTGCGTTTGGGAAAGCCTGGGTGATCGTCTTTCAGGGCATCCGTTTGATCAAAAAGTTTGCCGTCATCGCCGCTCAGGACAAGAATATGACTTTGGCCAAAATGAATCCCTGTTCCCGCAGTCACCGCGTGCGGCAAAGAAGCTCGTTGCCGCCAAGAATCCTTGCTCGGATCATATTCCCAGCAATCGTCCAGGAATTGAACTTCCCCTTCCTCCTCGTAACGGCCACCGATGACGTACATGCAATCACGAAAGCCGTTGTTTTGGGCAACCGTAATGTTAAAGGCACGCGGCGAGAACGGCCAAGGAGCGGACTCGATCCACTTTGGGTCTTTGGCAGATAAGTCAAGTTTCAAGAAGTAATTGATTGCGGTATCTAGACTTGGCCCTGTTTGCCCGCCAGCCAAATAGATCGTTTGGCCAATCAAACAAGCGGAGCCATAGGCCATTGGATGGGGCAGACTGGGGAGATCTGTCTGTTCAATCTTTCCAGTTTCCTTGTTCCACGCCAAGCGAAAGCAAGCGTCAAAGAGCGTTGAAGCATCATTTCCTCCGATGCATACCACTCCGTCCTTCGTGGAAACGTTGGCCCCGTAGCCGGTTGCACGTGGAAGTTCTCCAACTTCCTCCCAGCCATACCCCTGACCATTCTTGCTCATGGCGTAGATAGCCGAGTGCCATTGCTTTTCGTTCTCCCATACGGGCCTCGGAAAGTTTGCGCCGCCAGCTACGATCAAGTGCTTGTTGTGGACTCCAACAAAGGGGCCTGCCACACCGAGTTCGTTGGGCAAGGGCGGGAGTTCCGTCCAGTTCAAAGACTGCTCCTGCGAGTTGCCCAGTTCGACAAGCAGCACAAATAGAAGCACCCATACGGTAAGGCAGCGTGTGTAAGACATGAGAACTCAGGCAGTGTGGATTAGGGCGAGGAGAAAGCACCAAGGTAGGTCCAAGCATTCTACCGCCCGCCGAGCACACTAGAAAGCATGCCTTGGAAACCGGCGAAGCAGCGAAGGCGGCAGGATACCAGCATGAAGTGCGAGCGAGCAAAGGGTTGGTTCGCATTGGTAAACGCAGGATTCACACGCTGGCTGCGTGTTAGTAAGAAAACGAGACCTCCTTGCTCGCGCTGCGTGCTAGTAAGAAATCGAGGCTCAAATGGTCTCTAATTGGCAACCAGCCGTAGAATGCGTGCCGCTGACTGGGCGGCACCAGCGTTCGCAGCCTGCTTCAGTCGAATCGTTGCCTTGTGCTTGCCAGGTGGCAGGTCCGACTGAAACATGACTGTGCGCGGATAGTGAAGTCTTTTGCTGTGTCGGTGCAATAAATTGAAATCTTGGAAGGCGTGCCCATCGATGGATACTTCCAAAACGCCTGCATCTGGCCCCGCCAACACATAAGCGCCAAGAGCACGACCCGTAAATTCGATGTGCATCGTAGCTCCAGCTGAATCGGCACAAAGCATCTCAAGCTTGGTAAATTGCTCGCGTTTGCTCCCGGCTAACTCCTTCCAGGCTGGTACCTCAATGCGCCAGCCAGATTCGAGTTGAGCTTCAGTCAACGGCAACAAGCGTGCGTTGGCGTAACTCGTTCTATCTAGCAATTGGGCTGGAAGAGCATGCGGCTTCGTCTCAGAGTTCTCTGTGTCCCAGCTTTCGTTGCATAGTTGTTGGATCATGTTCGCACAGATCCGGTTCCCCAAGGGTTTCGGATGCACGCCGCCGTATTGGGCCCAAGTCAGCTTTTCATCTGAAATACGCTCGGCAATTTCCTTGGCCAGGTGAATGGACGAAACTTCATAATGCTCGATAACCCTTTGGTGCGCGGCTATTGAAAGTGGCGTATGGCCTCGTTGAAGTGATTCGAGCATCTTTGTGTTTACGAAAAAGGTGACCACGATGTCCATGTTCGGATTGTGGGCTAGGGCTTGGTGCAGAATTCCCTCCAATCCTCGAATGCAATTCTGTCGAGAGTGGGCTGCGTCTTGGTCATCGTTGACAGCGAACTCAACAAAAAGCATATCGACCCGTCCTTGATGGAACACCTGCTCCTGCAAGCGGCAAGCGCCCGTGGTGGAACATGTTGAAGAGATACCCGCATTGATAAAGTTGAATTTGGCTTTTGGAAATCTCTTCTGAAGATTTTCGCAAACCATCGGTCGATATCCGTTCATTTGGGTGATTGAGCCTCCGATAAATGCCACGGTTCCTTTAGCTTCCTTTTCGAACACGCCGGCAGAATTAGCAAGCCCATCTCGAAGCACTATATTGTTTTCGCAATGTTGCCGAACGAAGCGCACTATGGGGCCAGGCTCAGTGAGCGAATGCGGATGGTGACCAACGCTAGGCTTGTGGATCACCTCGATGGTACCGCCCAAGGCTTTATACTTCTGCTCTAAGACGGCCGTGTTCTCGCTAACTGGAACCACTTCATCGGCATCACCGACGATGTGCAACAATGGAACATCAGCTTTTGCCAGCGTGTCCAATCGATCGAGCGGTCCTTGGATTTCACTTGGCTCCTTCACGCCCGCAGCTGCATAGGCAGCCATGCACTGCTTCCAGGCTCCTGCACTTCCCTTTCCGACTCCACTTCCTTGAGGCCAACTTGATACGGTGCAGACCGGTGCATCTGCATAGATACAGGCTACTTTTCCGGGATTCTCGGCTGCCCAGTTGTAAATGATCAGGCCGCCGCGGCTCATACCTTCCAGGGCAACACGTTGTGCTAGCTCATGTTCTCGAACAACTTTTTCGTAGAATGCGTTCCAATGTTGAACAGCGGTTGGACTGCCGAACAGCCCGCCTACATCACAGTAAGCCAAGTGATAGCCTGCTTGCAGCAAGGCAATATCGGTTTGTGGCTCATGACCAAAGAAGCGAGCTCTCCAGATCCACGGCTTGCCTTCTGCCGGCCGATCGGGCTTGACCAACCAAGCCTTGCGTCCCTCGACCTCAAAGTCGGCACGTTCAAATCCTTGCCACTGGGATTTTGAACGTGCTTCTTCTTGAGCGTCAACATATGTGACTGCCGTTGACGTCGCAAGAATTAAAAAAATGAGCATCTTGACAAAGAAGCTTGTTTCGCGGGCGAGACAAGACGGAAAAATCATTGCTAGGTCTCTAGTCGTTCAGGGTAATACAAAATAGTGCACGCGGGTTTGGGCGATCTTTCGAGTCCATGCACTTGCAGATTGTCGAATTCGAAGTGTAGAAGTTGAGGGCAGGCAAATTGAAAAAACACACTCTTTTTTCCTGCGATTTTTGAACAGTTTACTGTTCGTTCTGACGCAACGATGACAAGAACGGAATGGAATTCAATTCAGTTTGGTTTACCATAGGAATCGCCCGACCCGCATCTATTCCTACCTTGGAACACTCATGAGAATAACCAAATCTTGCTCAATTGTCTTGCTGGTCCTAGTCTCTTTCATGTGCCCATTGCTTGCCCAACAAGAACCGCCCCAGAATCCTCCCCCTATCAAGCCGGACAGAAAGACTCAAGACACAATTATCAATCGCCTCAAAAAGCTCGTGGAGATCCCTGTCAGCGCCTTCCGGTCCGAGTACATCGCAGTTCGTGATGACTTTATCGAAGCAGAGCGCAAGCTGCGATGGGGAAATATGACCTTCACTTCGAAGGAACAAAAAGTCGAGGCTTACTTTGACAACGTACGCAAGATGTACGTGGCACAATTTCAAGGGATAAAAACAGTCGATGGGAAGGATATTACGAAGCGTAGCCAGTTCGATTTTCCTCCCTCGAAGCCTTTCCCGATGGTAAAGGATGAAATTGCGGCTACCGATTCATTCAAGTTGATCCAAGAAATGCCCAAGGGCGGAATTCTGCATGTGCATAGTTCGGTCGTTGGCTCAGCCGAGTGGATTGTGGGACGTATGGGAGATTTCGACAACTGTTACGTATATTGGCCAACGGATCTATCCAAATGGGGCCGTGGTAAGATCGAACTCTGGAACTCCGACAAGGTCAAGCAGTATGCGGCAGACATTGGATCGTACCAAAGGGGACTGGAGACGATCGCCCAAATCAAACAAGAGATTGCTCGCCAAGCAACACCCGAAAGGCAAGAGCCACTGAAGGAACTTCTCAAGGGGCTAGAAGGTGTTGCGGCTGCTGACATCAAGGTTCCTATGTCAAGATGATACTGAATAAACCAGGTGATGAGAGCAGAGTTGTCTTCTCCTTGAACATACAGGCTATAGTTTCAAA
>JBCCEO010000540.1:0-5952 GCA_039030255.1 Planctomycetota bacterium
CAAGCTGGACGTGATCATGCAAGGCTCCGGCTTCTAATCGCCAAGGACCAGAGTTCCTCAGCGTCGGAAAATACTTCCTCAGGTTGAATGTCCCAAACTAACCAACCGCCGCTGTTCAACTCGCCCTCTAGTTGCCCGGCCGCCCAGCCCGCGTAGCCATCGAATAAGCGATACTCAATGGCTTCGCTGTCATTGCCACACTGGGCCATTATTTGCTCTTGGTCGGAAGCAACCGCAATGAGCAAATGATCATCCACATGCACCGACTGGAGCATCACCAGTGGACCGTCAACCGGACCACCGCAGTACACTGGCTGTTCACTTGAAATGGATGTCTCGCCCAGCTGATTCATGAGCTCACCTACCTCTGTCAAAGTGGGTCGATTCAGTATGAGACCCAAGGCGCCATCTTCATCATGCCGTAGTATATAAACAACGGAGCGTAGAAAATTCGCATCTGCCAGATGTGGAGAAGCAACGAGCGCAAAGCCTTGAATGCTTTCCATGGTTCACCCTTGTGTATTTCCCGATTCGGAAGCAAGAAACCTAGCCGGCCTGCCACGTTTCTTGCCAAACGCAACCTGCCCAGGACCAGCCTACACCAAATCCGATCAATAGAGAACGAGTTCCAGACAGGATTTTCTTATCCTTCCGCATTTCGGATATCAGGATGGGCAAAGTGCAGGACACGGTGTTGCCATAGTTCTCAAGCCGAATAGGAAGCTTTTCTTCGTCCATCCCCAAACGAACTTGTAACTGCTCCAGCATTTTACGCGTCGCTTGATGCAACAAATAGTAGTTTACATCTTCAGCTGTGAGCTGTGCAGAGGCTAGGACATCATCAATGAGCCCCGGGATAGCGCCCACAGTGAAATTAATAAGACTGGGACCATCCATGTACAGGCGGCTCTTCCAACGCTTGCGATGCCTGGGTTTGAGAACATCCTCACCACATCGAGCTCCACCATCGGCAACCATGAGAGTGTCGGCACCACTCCCGTCGGTTCCAAACTTGAAAGCCGATACACCCTCGTTTTCAGATGACTGCACCAAGGTTGCTGCAGCCGCATCACCAAAAATTGTCCTGAGACTGCGATCGTCGCGATCGATGTATTTGGAATAGGTCTCAGCCGTGATCAGCAGGATACGTTTTGCCGCCCCACAACGAATCAATCCTTCCGCGACCGCCATTCCATAAACATAACCTGAACATCCGAGGTTAAAGTCCATGGCCCCACAAGTGTGCTTCAGGCCCAAACGGTCTTGAAGCAAACAAGCTGTTGTTGGCAGGGGATAGTCAGGCGTTTGGGTGCATAGCAGCACAAAATCAATCGACTCTCGATCGATGTTATTTTCTCGAAAAAGCTTTTCGCAAGCCTGGGCAGCCAAGTCGGATGCAGTTTCCTTTTCCCCAGCAATGTATCGAGATTTGATACCGGTCTTTTCTTCGATTAGCGGCAAGTCCCAGTTGGGAAACTCTTGCTGCAGGTCTTCATTCGTCTCCAGTCGCTCTGGAAAATGAACTGCGATGGGACCGATTTCAGCAAAGGGCACGAACGAATTCCTTGTTTTCAAAAAGGCAAGGCGTATAGGCCTTACCACTTACCCAAACCGCGCCCGCGCCAGCCAACAGCTCAGGGCTCGGATCGATTGTAGCCTGAGCAATTCAAACCGCTAGGCACCTATGGCTGGTCTTAAATGGCTCACGGGCACGTAGTACTTACGATAACGCTGACCATCGTCGTACAGCTGGCCCGTTGGATCGACGACCAAAACCGTGGCGCGTCGCGTAATTCGATTTACCAATCCACGATAGGTCGTTCCCTGGTGCTGAAATGCAACATGAGTGCCTATACGAATGTTGAATTTACTTGCCGCTCGCTCTCTTTGGGTTATCAAGTCGTGCTTGTGCTCGGTGTGAGCAAACAGTCGTGCTGCAATCGACTGAAACCTGGGCGATGCGCAGCAACTATCTTCCCAAACCAACATTTCCACTAAGTGAATCAACTCGTGCTCCAAGATTCGCTGCATGGCCTGCAGGCGGTTCGAACAGAGAATCCCAGTGACACGAATTGGTCGCCTGATATCAGCAAAAGTTTGGAACAAAAGTGTCGCAGACAACACGATCTCGTAGCGTGTCTTGGGGTGATCCGAGTTGGGATCCAACGCTACCGTACGCACTGTCTTGCCACCTGTACTGGTCATCCGCTTCGACCAGCGGAATTTCATTCCGTAATGCCTGGCCAGCATCAGGCAGTGACCGTTAAAGAAGTATTGATCGTACAGCTCGGCCATATACTCCAGGTCCTGCTGGTTGGTAAGCGTAAAGTTCGGTGTCTTCATGACTCGCGATCGCGCCAGAACCCGCTCACCAATTGCGTACCAACGCCGACGACATTCGTCTTCACTAACTCGAGTCGATGCCACGAGCCTCTGCAAGGCCGCGCAGTGATTCTCAAGTTGTTGTTCACTCAGACGCATATCTACAACCGAGGGCAATTTACCACCTTCCTTTGTCGCAATTTGACTCGCCTGTCGCCTCCGCCCCGCGGACTGCGATCGCTTGTCTGATCGCGATCCTCGTGAAGCCGAATGTGCCCCATGAGGCCGCCCAGCTTTCGCCCGACGTTTTCCATGTTTTGTCTTTACAGCGCCTGCCATCTCAGTCCAAATCCGTGGTTAGCAATCGCAATGAGTCTGTTTCAGAAAAGCAGAAATACTTTACGCGTCGCCTGTAGACGACCCAATTTCCGGTGAAACAAAAAGCTCAATTTATATTTAGGTTCCGTTACCTACGTGCATTGTAGAAGAATTCAATGCGAAAAGGCTACAGAAAAAGACATCCGATTAACAAATGTCGAATGCTTCAATTGGAGGTCAAAAAACTTGACAGCGCCTGCCAAATGCGATAGGCAAGTTGCTGAACATGCAATGGGCAATGCTCACTTCGTTTGATAGGAGGCGTATGGCTTGGCAGAATGGTGCCTTATAGAAGAATGGGATCACTATCGGGCGAACCCGAGATTTTGATTATCGTTGCAGCAGAGGCAAGCTGATTCCAATTTACTTGCTATCGTTGCTCGACTCGGGACTTTGACCATCTTCGGCCGAATGCTTGTCCGTCTTTTTCGCATCCGCTTCGGACTCTTTACCCGCATCCTTTTTCTTAGACTTTCGAGGCGCGAACTCAAAGCCTAACTTACCTGACTCGCGATCCAAAGTTAGATGGGCCGAGAACGGCCTACGTTTCTTCGATATGAACCCGGGCATCAAATCCGTTTTGCCTTCAACGAAGAGCTTCTTCGCTTGGTCAACCGGAATCTCTTTTTGCAGAATGGTTTTACTGATTCGCACACCGCGCTCATCTGCCTTCTTTGCCATGTCTGGCGCAAGATAAGCCCGTTCGGTCTCGTAGACCTTGATCAGTTGCTCCGAGCCATCAGTAATCGGAGCTTCGCAAATAACCTGATCGTCGCTCAGGTTGTCCAGTTCGCTTTCGCGATCTTCATCACCTTCAAAAACAAAATTCGTTTTCCAGGTCTTCTTCTCTTTCTCAAGAACCAACTCTGCTGCAAAGGGCTGCCCAAATCGATTCTTGAATGTCTCAATAGGACCGATACGTCCATTGTTGATCAAATCGATCGCCTGCTCCGCGGTGAGCTCATGGCTTGCAATGTGCTTCTTAATCCGGAACGAGCATTCAGGATTCTTACAGTCGAACAGCCCATCGGTTTGACGCATTTCCGAGCCCTGGCACTCAGGACACAGCGCTTGAATATCCGGGAAAACCCGATTCACGACCTCATCGGTGAAATCACGTGTCTGCTCGACGATATTTTTAGTCAAGCTGGTAATCTCATTCATGAACTCGTCGCGCCCCAATCGCCCTGCTTCCATTTCTTTCAGCTTATGTTCCCATTCACCGGTCATTTGGGGCGAGGCGATGGTGGTGATGCCAATTTCCTGTAGGAGTTCGACGAGCGCCAAACCTTTGTTGCTCACGACGAAATCGCGGCGATTGGCGTCGTCACGGAAGATGTACTTGGTGTTGATCAGACCTTCAATGATCGATGCGCGTGTCGCAGGCGTACCCAATCCTCGCTCGCTCATCGCATCCCGCAATTCCTCGTCGTCAACGCGTTTCCCGGCGGTTTCCATGGCGGAAAGCAGGGTGCTATCGTTGTAGCGAGCCGGCGGTTTGGTTTCGTTCTCCTTCACTTCGACGGTTTCAGTTTGAGCTTGTGCGCCGTCTTCGACAGCGACCAAATCCCCTGATTCACTCGACTGCCCTGGTTTGCGCCCGTAGACTTCGAGCCACCCGGCTTTCACTAGAATTTTGCCATCCGTTCGGAAGCTTGAATCACCGATGCGCGTAATTCGCCGCGTCACTTCGTACTCGGCGCTAGGATAGAAAATTGCAAGAAATCGTCGAACGACGAGTTCGTAGATCTTCTTCGCGTCATCTTCCAGACTGGGCGGGGGAGTCTTTCCAGTTGGAATAATCGCAAAGTGATCGGATACCTTCGCAGTGTTAAAGATCCGCTTCGTCGGCTTGACTCGGTCATTGTCGAGAATCCAATTCGAAGATTTCACAAATTGTTCATTGAAAGCCGCATTGGATTTGGCTTTGGCGTAATTGCCAATGGTTTCCTTGACGGTATCAACATAGTCTTCTGGCAAATATCGCGAGTCGGTCCGAGGGTAGGTCAGCAGCTTGTAGCGATCATAAAGGGCTTGGGCCAACTGTAAGGTCCGACGAGCTGGAAAACTGTGCTTGCCGCTAGCCTCACGTTGAAGGCTTGTCAAATCGTACAACCTCGGGCAGGACTCCGTGGTAGGTTTTTTGTTCTCTTCGATCAGTCCGGTCTGTCCTGCGCAGGCAGCCTTGATTTTTTCCGCTTCGTCAAGCGTCCAGATTCTTTCCGCCTTCTTATGTGGATCATCCTCGTCCTTCTTGAAATCCTCGCGGAACCAGCGACCGTGATAAGTTCCCGCTGCAACTTGGAAATCCGCATGGACTTCATAGTAAGTGCGAGGAACGAATCCGCGAATCTCACGCTCTCGTTCCGCCAAAATCACTAAGGTAGGCGTTTGAACGCGTCCAGCGGTGGTGACGTTGAAACCACCATTGCGAGAGTTGAATGCCGTCAAGGCACGGGTACCGTTGAGCCCGACCAGCCAATCACTTTCCGAGCGACACGCTGCCGCGGCAGCCAGTGGCTGCATATCATTGTCCTCACGCAAGCTCTTCCAAGCATCAATGATCGAATTGTCCGTCATCGACTGCATCCACATTCGCTGAAGCAACAACTCTTTCTTAGGGGCTGCTAATTCGAGCAGATATCGAAAAATCAACTCTCCTTCCCGCCCGGCGTCACACGCGTTGACAACCGTGGTAACGTCCTTCTTCTTGAGCAGTTTTTTGAGGAGCTTGAAGCGAGATTCACTGCGTTCGATAGGCTGCAATTCAAACTTTGATGGCAAGACAGGAAGATGCTTCATCCCCCAAGGCAACTTCTTTCCATTGGGCCCTTCTGGCATCTTTAGTTCAACCAAGTGCCCCACTGCGGAGGATATGTATCCGAAGTCGTTCTCGAAATAATCTTTCTTCTTGTCGAACTTACCGACTTCAGGCAGCTTCCCAAGAACGCGCTGGAGGTCGTTTGCGACGCTTGGTTTTTCGGCGATGATGAGGGTTTTGGACATATCTATTGAAGTCGATTTGGTGACTGGCGACAAAAGCTAACTTGCGGAAGGGACCGACCGAACCACCATAATAAACTGGCAGTCTACAGTCGAACTCCGCCACCCCGGCTGTCAAAATAGGAGAAACAGGGGCTTTAGTAACCTTAATCTATGGGCTTCGAAGGACGTTCCTTGTAGATACAAGCAATCGGTACTGTCGGAAATTTGGCTCGGGAATTAAAACTTCCCCTAAATGAAGCTACTAAA
>JBCCEO010000541.1:0-5940 GCA_039030255.1 Planctomycetota bacterium
ATCAGCGAAGACAGCTCTATCGATTTAGAACGGCAGCAAACCAACTCGCAGCAAAACGCTTGTTCTTCACTGGAATCTGAATTCTAAGGAATAATTTCGGAGTTTGCCAAGATTATGGCCACGCCGCATAATACGTTATAGGAATCAAACCTTAAGTAACTTTCGGGAGAGCAGTTTTGTATTTATTGGCTCAAACTAGTCTGAGTTCTCAAATCATCGATGCTCTGTCCGTCAATGGACTGTGGGTGTTCCTTAGCGTCTGTGTGTTTGCGGGAGTGCTGAAGCACATTGCAGGAAAAGTCTTAGAGCATCGTGAGAAGATTGCGATGATCGAAAACGGATATTCGCCCGATCGTCCGATTGAAGAGCAACTGGCCGAAACGGTCCCATACCAACCAGAAAAAGAGCAATACCGGGCTTAGGAGCTTGAATCCTGTGCAGGTTGATGCGTGGGGTGGGCTTTAATGTCGGCTGGGCCACTCAAGCCCCGCCGATTTTAGTGCTTTGGGCTCAAGTCGAGCACCACGATCAGTACTATCTCACGAAGCTCTTGTGGTCGCCAAAGTCCGAGCATTCTCGATGATCTCGATGCGATCTAAGTGTCGGTCGTTGGTTGAAACACTAAGTTTCTGGCGATTGTTTCGCTCCGCGCGTTGCTGTCTTTCTTCGGCATAAATCTCATTACCGAAAGCAACACCAGGGAACAAAAATCTGGCGAATTCAGTGGCTGAGACTGATTGGGCAATCTCGTTTAGGATTGCCACGTGTTCTTCACTGCCAGGCAAAACCGTCGAGTCTTCCCAAGCTTGCTGTCTAGCATCGTTGACTGAAGGACAGTCATCTCCGCCCCAAATGATGTCGGTGGCGTAGAGAAAGTTCAGGTCGTCCGGTGACTCTGCAAACTGACTTCTCTCGAAGTCTCGGAGTAGACTCTCGTTTCTCAAGAGTCTGCGAAAGAGTTCCATTGCGTTGCCGTTCATTTCAATCTCCTGTGGCTTCGCTCGCCACCCGAAGGTCGGCGAAGAATAAGCAAATTGGGCAGGCACCTAAAACCTACTTTCTCTTCGCTCTAGATGCAGGCAATTGGCGAATGTTCATCATAGGAAAACCGAAAGTCATAACTTGCTTACAAGCCTCTGTAGTTTGAACCGTGTAAAGGTGAAGCAGTCATTTGTTTTGTCGTCAGCTGTCTTAAGATTCATCTTCGATAACCGGAGCTGGAGCGTCTCTTATGAGTAACAAGCTGTTGTTCAGCTCAAGTTCGTCGAGGTCGAGTTACCGGCTGGCGAACTACTGCATTCGCAGCAAAAAAAAACGGTGGTCGCAAAGTACGACCACCGCCTCCTGAGGACTCACCTAGTGGTGAACCAGTATGACGAGTTGCCTTTTAAGCCGTTTTGTCGTGTTGGAATACTGCATTGGCCATTTCAAGCCAAGTTGTATTGCCAGTGATCTCGTAACCAGACAAATAAGCCCTTACGGCGCTGATTTCGTCAAAGCCTTTGTTGCCTCCATTGCGAGTCGTTTCATCTGCACGAGAGCTATCGCTCATATCGGCATTACCATCTTCGTCGATGCGTGCGTCGATCCATGGAAGCGAATCTTCGAACACGATACGTATTGCTTCGCGTTGCATCGTGTCATTCGACATACGGTAAAGCTCACCCGCATAGCGGAGACCAATCGTTTGGTAGTTTAGGTCGAAGCCATCTCTTTCCAGCATGACTCCGTCTTCCGTAATCGTACCCAGTCCAGCCGAGAAGTAGGCATTGGCTTCGGTGGCCAAGTTGGCTTCGCCCGTCAGCTGGCTGGCCCGCATCAGCCCAGCTGCTCGCAGGAAATAGCGGTGACTGAAAGGCTCCAGGTCAACATGGGCAGACGTATCGTCATTGTTCACCATCCAGTTTGCCATGCGGGAGAGCCCGTCGACCCATTCTGAACGAGTCGCGCTATCAAAGCCTTCGTAGTCAAAAAGGTCGAGCTCTTCGATGGATCTTCCTAGCGCTTCGAGAAACATCGAAGTGCTGTGAATCATGTCATCTGAATTGGGGAACGAGCCGTCGGCGGCTTGTTGGTCCAATCCCCACTGAATGACTTGCATTCCATCAGCGATCATTGCCTCGCTTTGAACTCCAAGCCCAGCAACAATCAGTTCGGCCCCATAGCGTTGCATTTCAATGTAATACAAATCACTAACGCCGGAGGCATAGTCAATATTGACATCGACGGCGCCGTTGGAATCCGTGTCGCCAATAAGGTAGCGTGGGTTCACTTCGAGCATATCAGAGACCAAGAAACCTTCAGCCCGACGATAGAAGTTACCACCAAACAGCCGGAAGAATGTGGCTTGTGCCTCGACTCCGTTCTTCCTGCCCCGATCTTGCATTATGCTGGCCAAGTCGAAATCGTCATCGAAGACAGAATCGTAGACACGCAGGTAATCATCCCCCCCGTTTCGCGAATAGGAATAGTTTCGTTCAAAGCCTGTTGCCGAGCTATCTTTTCCTTCGGAAAGCATGCGGACACTGTCCTCATTGACGATCAGCAAGTCAGAACCGCTCGTGTCGTATTGATAGGCTTTGTCGTATCCTCCATTGATAGCTTCAGCGCTGACACGTTCAAAATCGTTTGCACGAACGTAGGATTCGTCAGAGATGAGCCTGGAATTTGTCTCATACATTCTCACCTTGTCGTCACCCGCACCGTCGACAAAGTGGGCTTGATCGTCTCCGCCATAGCCTTCTGCATACATTCGATCAAAGCCAGTCGCGATGGCTTGAGCACCGTCTGAGGTGACAAGCTGCGATTCCGAAGGGTTGGCCAGAAAGTTGTCCACGCCTTCCGTGCCATACAGGTAGGAACGGTCATTGTTTCCGCTTAGCGCATCAGCCGAACGTTGCCGGAAATCATTCGTATCTACTTCGTATCCATCACCTTTTAGCTCGGCTCGGTCGGTCCAAGCTTTGAAGGTATCATTCGAATTCTCAAGGCCGACCATATGGATCGAGTCTTCATCATCATTGGCATTAAATATGAATCTGGCGAATTCGGAGGCCTCAACGGTTTGTGAAATGCCGTTCCAAGTCAGGACATGCTCTTCTGTTCCTGCTTCAAAAACAAACGTGTCAGCACCTTCTTCGCCGTTTGCCTCAAAAACACCTGGGCTCACTTCCGTCCCCCAAGCTAAGTCGGCGGCCATGAGCTGCCGTTGTTCCAGCCCCTCGCAGGCAAGCCTCCGGTCTGAAAGTGGTTCAGCCGCTACTGCTCTCGTTAAACTCCCGTTTCGCAACAGGTTTTTGAAGAGCTCCCTCGCTTTGCTATTCATCGTAGTCCCCTGAAAGAATTGAAAATTGCTGTAGAACAGCGGTTGGGGCAATGGCGGAGCAGTATTGGAGCAGCGTGGCTTAGTTACGCCGAGGTTGGCGGTCACATTGGTTTACTCGGTGTTCCTTAGCTGATATGAAACCTACTTCGATTACGCATTGTGTGCGTGTCCATATGCCAACAAATTCGGAATTGCTCAGAAGTCTAGGAATCCTTACAAAACGCTCAGTAGAATAGTCTCGGATGCATTGCAAACCTAGCGCGAGTTCGCCATCTTGTGCTCGAGCCCGCAGTAGAAAGTTCGAATGCGGTGCAGAAAAGTGTTGACTTAGTGCGGAGAGATTGGCGGCTCGTCCAAAGTCCAAAATAATTGCCTGCAGCCAGTTGCTTCTACCGCGATAGGGTAATGTCGCCCGTTGAGCGTGTACTTAGGCTCCGCCAGATACGATTGTCGACAGAATCGTCGATGAATTCGACACCTCCGTCGCAGCGGAGAACGTTCACTCCACCGACATGCGCACTGCGGGCTGCAAATATTCCGCTCTGCTGGCGAATATTCATGCAATCGTAGATTTTGGAGTTTGGATTCAGGAAGTGGTTGTAAAGAGTATTGCCATAGTTTCCCATGATCCACTTTTCGCCACGATAGTTGTACCAACTGCCGTTTGATTGATTGCTACATGCAGAAAGATCGGGTGTGCTGCGGTCGGCAATCTCCCAAATTGAATATTGTTCTCCTGAAAAGCTAGAAGCACTGGAGGCCGTTCCGGTCAATCGCTCCGAAAAGGCGATCGTATTTGTAGAGCCGTCTGTAATGTCTCTAAAACGAACACTTGAACCTGAATAGAATATGCCATCAGCATCGGTAAGCGCACCCCAAGCAAATTGGCCGCTACCCGAGCACGCAGCATAGTTGGTGGCTGCAAATTCTGAACCGTCGACGCGTCCGTTAGAATTCGGATCGCTTGGGCATATGAATATCGGAATGATTGAAGTGGCTGCAGTCAGATTTGAAGAGCCGTCTAGCACCGTTCCGCTTGCTAGATTGAATGTGATTGGAGGTGCTCCAAAATTGATCGCGTTATAGGCCAAGCCTTCGCAATATGGCAGGAGTCGTGCATGCGCTGAAAACACGGCTGGAAAAGGGGTACCGCGGCCGTCAGGAAAGTTGCGATAGGCCGCGTGATGGTTTTGCATCGCGAGTCCAATTTGCTTCAAATGGTTGGAGCAAGTCATGCGTCGAGCCGCTTCCCTGGCTGATTGCACTGCGGGAAGCAGAAGGCCGACTAGCACGCCAATAATCGCGATCACAACCAGTAATTCTACAAGCGTAAAAGCATTTCGCGTTTTCTTATTTCGATGCTTCGTCATCGCA
Source organism: Planctomycetota bacterium (assembly GCA_039030255.1). Taxonomy (GTDB): domain Bacteria; phylum Planctomycetota; class Planctomycetia; order Pirellulales; family Pirellulaceae; genus Aureliella. The sequence continues at coordinate 4,700 of JBCCEO010000541.1, forward strand.
ATCCAGTGCCAGTTAAAACGTAGACAGCAAAAGTAGCCAGCCAATGCTCGCCTTCGTAGTGTCCGCTGAAAACGTAATCCATTCCGGCTTCGCTGTGAGCTGCAACAGAAGCTTCAAGCACTTTTCGGCGCGGATCTTCGGCAGGCAAGGCCTGGGCAATTCCAGCTTGGGTCCAAGCACGATTGAAATTCAGTCCCGCAAGATGTACCAACTTTCCATCGGTCACGTCGGACACCACTGCCGGCGTCAGGATACTAGCACAATCACCCTCTTTACCCCTTGCGAGCTCAGGCAAAAACTGATCGAGCCATTCCGAATATTCGGTTGGGCCAATAACACGTCGCATCAAATCAGCTTCATTCAGGCAAGTCGAGAAGAAGTCGTGTCCCGAGGGTTCGTAGCGTGCTGGGTAGTCGTAGTCCGCTAAATACTTGCTTTTTGCGAAAGCAATGATTTGCTTCTGGAGGTCTAAGTCTTCGGCGCCTTCCGCATAGTCCAGAAGTTGAGCCAGCGCGAATCCTGTATCGGGGTGTTGTCCGGTGCGAATCGGAAACGATAATTTGGGCAGATAGTCTTTGGCTAGACGGACTAACTTGTTCTCAAGCGGGGCTAGGTTGGCCGACCAACGCTTTGCATCTGGGTCTTCCCAAGTTCTGAGTTCCAGCGCCAGACGCAAGGCCCAAGCCCAGCCGTACATTCGCTCAAAGCTCTTGTTTTCCTTCTTGTCAAAATACTCTGCCTCAGCGGCAAGTTTTTCCTTCGTGAGCTGTGCGTTTAAGAGCCGGCGGATCTCAGATTCTTTCGGCGATTGGGGATAAAGCTTGAGGAGGCGAACGAGCAACCAGTGGCCGTGTACGGAAGAGTGCCAGTCGAAGCAACCATAAAAAACCGGGTGCATTGCGCTCGGCGAAAGTACATCTGCCGAAGATGCCATGACATTCGAGGGCTTGTTGGGATATTCCTGATTGATTCCCTTCAAAGCAAGCTCTGATAATTGCACGACTTCCTGCGTCGAAATTTCTTCTACGCCAACTTGCAACGGAGCAGCAGGTTGCGCGAACCCTTTAGAGCTCAGTAATGCTGCCGCGGCTATCAATAGTGCTGTCTTGTGGACAAGCCAAAGCTGAGGAAAGAGTTTTGGTTTTTGCATTGTGGTGAATCGAGGATGAGAAGCTCTGTGGAACAAGACTAGGGTATCGAAGGAAGCGAACCCTCGTGAACGTTAGGGAAACAACAACTCG
>JBCCEO010000542.1:0-5928 GCA_039030255.1 Planctomycetota bacterium
AACGCAACGACGTTTTCTTGCACGAGGGAGATGAACTCAATCCTATGCGACGGCAAAACATCAGCGCCGATCCTATGCTGGGACTGAACCGGCAAGTCGAGCAAAGCGTTGCTGCATCAGCCGCCGCAGAGGCTACAATCCGGCAAGCTACGGTGAACCAGAATAACCTACGAGTGCAAAATCAGAATGTTCGCATCGCCGAGTTTCTTTCCGCTGTGACCGGCAAGGAAATCGATTCAACTCCCCAAGCGATTTGGGATTGGTGGTCGAAATGGAATGAGATGGAAATTCAGAAAGCGCGGCGATTTGCTCGGGATGTCATCGGACATAACGTGCCTCGCTACGTGGGTATCTCCGTTGAAACACGCGAGCCCACCAGACTTACTCGTTCGAATTCTGGCGAGTTTGGCCGACGCGGCACTCCCTGGCGCTCTCCAATTGGCCGACGCTTTGGCGGCTCAGCTAGAAGGGGGGCTACCGATTGTCTTGTGCAAGGAACAGAAGTCATGACCATCCGTGGACTTCAAGCAATCCAAACGATTCTTCCTGGCGATCTCGTACTGACACGCAATATCGAGTCAGGAGACCTCAGCTGGCAGCCTGTTGCGGATGCAACGGAGCGTCCACCAGAAGCCATCTTTAGCATCAAAACCGTCGACGGGGTTTATCAGTCCACTGGCGGGCACATGCACTGGGTTTCTGGTCAAGGATGGACGAAAGCTCGCGAGGTCAAAGTTGGTGACCTACTCCATAGTGCCAAAGAGCCAACCGTCGTTACCGAGGTCACGCAACTTGCTCCCCAGGCTACGCACAACTTGCGAGTTGTTGGTAATCCCAACTTCTTCGTAGGGGAGGAATTAGTGCTAACCCACGACGTCACTCCCAAGGAAGCAACACGTCGCATCGTTCCTGGTCTGCAACTGGTCGGACGCTAAGTCCAGCAAATCGGTGCCTTAAAATTGGCCGGTGGAAATGTCTCCGCCGGCCAAGATTCTCACGCATGCAGGGGCCTGCTAGAAACTGGTAAGGTGCTGTGACTCGAGTTCTACTCCGAGATCGGCTCGAGCCAAATCGACGCGGCGGCGCCCTTGCAAAAAAGGAAAACGTACTTCTGCTGCGTTGATACTTGTTTGGTTCCGCCGTACCATTCGTAGCTGGGGCTCCCAGACGCCCAACGGTAGCGATTGATCTTTGTTGGTAGTAGTTCGTCATCCACGTAGAATTTGGGCGGAACGGGTTTGCCGTCAATCGTTTCTCTTCCGTATGGATCTGGGATTCGCAGGGTGTGAAGTCCTTCGGTGACTTCTCGTGTCCATTCTGAAGACTCTACCCGATCATAAATTCCTCGCCATGAACCTGGAGCGACACATACGCGATAGCTATGGTTGGGAGGGATGTAGAACTTGATATGCACGTCCTCCGATAATCGTTGGTCAAGAGGATGTTCATAAGCACGCATTGCAACCATAGTTGGATCTTCGATAAGCAGATCGATGTTCTCTTCGGCAAGCCGGTAAAAGATATGCCGCTCTTGTTCAAGCTTCTGGTTGTACACGGCAAGTGCGATCCAAGTACTTGCACAAAGGCAAAGAAGCAGCAGAGTGCGAAAAGAGAAAGATCGCCGCGAATGTAGGCTTTGCTTCGGCGGTTGTCCGCTAACTAAGAGGCTATCTACGGGCCGTGGATCGGTTTCTTGGGACAGGCTTGTTGATTGCTCCGCAGGTTCTTGATGCTCAGGCATTACAGCTGCTCCAGCTTCACGATCAGCGCGCGACGAACACCTGATTCGGTTGTCCTAGCAGTTTGTCGAGTGTCGATGACTTTCAAGAGGCAAACGCTTTCTTCCTCATTGATCTGCAAGCCATCGGCATCGTCGACGAGAATGTCTTCGTACCTAGCGTAGAAACCGATTGGTGGTTTGACTTGATTGTTCAACCAAGCAAGCCCCATAGCGGAGTCCGAATCGTCCTCTGCTAGGATCTTGGCGTAGAGCAGGAAAGTTTCTTCATTGCCCTTCCAGACCAACTGATCTACCTGCGTATGCGACGGGTGCTCCGGTGAGATGTTTCCCTGACCGTCGAGGTAGCATGTTGTGACGGATACATGGTATTCAGGTCCTGGTACCCAGATCCGCCAACGAAGCGTAGATCGGTCCAAGTTATCCAAACGCAGTACGTGGATTTTCTCAGGATCGAGGACTTCAAATTCGTGCAATGCCTCTTTCAGTTTGCGATTCTCTAACGAATAGTATTGGGATTTATGAGACGCAGACGCAGCAAGCAACCCACCGTAGATGGCAAGCACCAACAACACGACTTCCAATGCAGATAATTTCAAGCGTTTGCCCCATGAGCCTAGTGGAGTAGTACCACTGCTCATTTATAGGGCATGATTTTACTCGGTGCAATGATAGGTTAAGACGCTTTCTGTGCAATCAGAGATTCGATCTTGATCGACTTTTGCGTCTGCTGGCTGAGCCAAATGAGTATGCCATAGTTTCTTGAATCCAGGACGCGTCCGAATCGTTTTGGCGCGTCGTCGTTGATCGGGATTGAATTGTCCGGTACGACTTACCAATCGGACGCAGATACAAGTCAGCGTTCATCTTTCGAGCTGCAAAATAACTGTGGGACGGAATTCCGCAGTTAGCAACTGATTGTAGTCCTTTTCCTAGGGCGGCCGCGCGTTCATTGATTGTCATTGATGAGGATTTATGGCCTCAGGGTATGACCATTGGTTTTTCGTTCGTCACAAAAAAGCTGCCACGCTATCAAGAATTATCAAAGCTTGGGAAATCCAATTGTAAAGTTCGCGAACTGCCGTTTCGCTTAATCGACAGGTTCTGCGTTTGAATTCTCGATTCCCCTCGAAGCGACTCTTGTGATCGGAGCAAAATCTTCAAGCACCGATTCACGAAGAAAAGCACTCGGCCACTGAAGCTTGGCCACGTGACCATTGGCGACTGTGCGAGTCAGCGTATGCCGACATGCTGTCCGGCGAGCCTGCGCAGCTACTCCTCCCGAAGTAGCGTTTGAAATTCCAAACAAGGTCGCACCACATCGTGAGGTCAATGCCCAGTTTGGCAACAGCTTCAGCTAGTCTTGGAGGTACTTTGCTTCGTTCCGTCTTCCCAAACGGGCCTTGCCTGGCCGTCCATCGCAACAAGTCGAGATACTCTTCCAGCTTCAAGCACAAAAAACCCTTGTCGCTAGCTCGCAAGCCCTTCTTGTGAATCTGAGCTTTCTCCGATGTATCCTTGGGATTCATCGTCAGCGGAGCTAGCCAAGCATCCCTAGGAATTTTCTCCCGAGTCCCGCGCAAGCGAGCTGCACGAATCTTCTTCAAATCCTTGGCCGGAATAGTCTTGATCTCCTCAGCAGCTTTTTCCTGCGGAACCGCTTTCAATTCTCTGGCAGCAGATGCTATTTCCTTCCCACGTTGTGACTGAATGCGGTCGTAGGCCGAAGTATGCCTCGCTTGCTCGGGCGACTCCGCCATTGCCGCACGTATTGGATTGAGGTCAACATACATCGAGCAGGCCAACAAGCCAGCTTCATCGGTGATGCGCTGCGCCTTAAAGCGACCTTCCCAGAATCGGCCCGTACACTGATCTTCTTTGTTCGCGAGCCTTGCTACTGGCTCGCAAAGAGCCCGCATAAACCACGAGATATCGCGCAAACGTACTCTCACCTCGGCCAAACGCTCCTCATTCGCCACCAGTGTCTGCACGTCATGATCAGTCGGCTCGCCTAAGTGCTCATCCAATCTTTTGCCAGGAAAAATCCGCAGCCAACGGATGGCAACTTCTTCATCGCTCCACTGCTCAACCACGTCTGGGCGATTGCGCAGAATGATATGCAAGTGATTCGACATAATTGCGTACGTCAGCACATCGCATCCAAACACAGATGCGAGCGCCTCCATCCGCCTGCGAATCCATTCCTTACGCTTAGAAAAATCCTTACCAGTCTCTGCATCTACTCCAGCCAGGAACGCACGGCGCACACACCTTTGCACGCAATGCACGATCCCCACTTCCTCGCTCGAAAACTGCTCTGTCCTCAGCGGCCGACCCATTTTGCAATCTCCTCATTTCCACCCAGTAGACCAACTCTTCTTTGCCTATTCAATAGGTGGGTGGCACCAACTGGCCCAACTGGCCGCCAACTGGCCGCACCAACTGGCCGCACCAACTGGCCAACTGGCCCCCAGCTGGCCGCACCAACTGGCCGCACCAACTGGCCGAACTGGCCCTAACTCGCTGCTCCATTTATAGAAGGCGTTCGTTATAGAACGGGATCGCCAATGGGGTCGCGTAGGTCTGGGAAACTGGTTCTGACTTTGCCGGTTGCGGGCTCGTAAGCGACCCTGATGCGGGTACCATCGCGAATTTCCCACGCGCGCCATATGGCAGGATCTCCCTTTTTTGTGAGCACACCACCATTTCCTGTTTGGACGTACCATTGGGTGGACGGGTCAGTGATTATGTCCGTAACCGCGTGGTCGATCTTTCTTGTGTGCCAGCGTTTTGGGAACGGAGTTTTGTCAAATCGCGCGGGCCACAAGTGACCTCCACGCTTTGGCCCATCTGCGTACAAAATATGACGTAGGTCAGCGTCAGAAAGCGCACCATGGAAGGCTCCCGTTCGTAGGTCTGATAGTTCGGGAATCAGTCGATCGAGGATTTGCTGGCTTCGGATTGGCCCGATTCCACGTAGCTGTTGTAACATTCGACTTGCAAGCGCAGTGTTCCCCGCGTCTACGGCCGCCAGGATTTCCCATTTCAACCCGTTGTGACCACGAAAATTCGAGCCTCCTATTTCTCGGGTAATCTGCGCTAGAAGCTCGGTTTCGGAGCATGAGTTATGGACGAGCGAACCGAGCTCACCCACGAAATAAACATGCTCGCCGAAGACTTCGAGGTTGTAAACGATTTGAGAGCCGGGGCGCGGTAGCTTGGACTCAATGCGTTTGGTATCGCCGTGGAATGTCTGAACGCGCTCACCAAGATGCATCTTTCCTATTTCAAGGAAGCGTTGACGATCGACACTCCAGAACCAATGATTTTCCGTGACGCCAATGCTCTCGTCCTGACCTTCGAAGAAGACGTCTAAGACGGATTCCGACGGTGGGTGCGCGAAAGTGGAGACCACAGGCTGGCCTTCCCCCGGAGCAATGGTTGGGCAGGGCTGGATGTTCGTGATGTACGCCGATCCCAGAGCGCCAAGTTCTGGCAATTCCATGTCGAGCTTCAGCGCGACCAACTCGTGGTTTGCGGCAACGCATAGTGCAGCCGTGTAGCCGATCTCACGGTAGATCTGTCGAAGTGGTGAGAGTGGTTGTAGGTCATCAGACGTTTCGTTGCCTGGTGTGTGAGAGCCCTCCCCGGCCGCTGATACGTCCGACCCTCCCGCAGGCGGGAGGGTAAGTTGCGGTGGAGTCGCGTTTGCTGGCGTGAGTTGTGCCGAGCTCGCGCTCGCGGGCTGGATCGTGATTTGTGCTGTGGTCGATTTGTTGTCGCCTTCAGGTAACTTGCTGGGCTGCTTTGAATTCGTGCTGCGGTGACACTCTGCGACGACGTAACTGAGCTGCTCCAGTACCCATGGTTCGGGACGGAGCATTTCGATGTTCAGCTGCGAACCATCCTTTTTGGGCATCACGAGTGAGAGATGAAGCCAATGATTCCAATCCGGCTCTTCCCAACCTTGCCGTTCTTCGTCGGATACCTCCGGGTTGCGGGCAAGAACACGATCGCCAACTCGGATCTCTTCGATTGGTCGAGTTTGTGACGACGGAGAAGCGAAGTGGCCCTTCGCATTGCTGCTGTTTTCAAGATCAGCAAAATCACTTCTCGAGCGATTAACCGACGTAAGCGATAGTTCATCGTCCACGAGGGCTGTGCAGCCGATCGCCTCGGCTCGCTCGACG